>NC_003361.3:600000-900000 GCF_000007605.1 Chlamydia caviae GPIC | reverse complement strand
CCTCTGTTTGAGGTAATTCCGTATGAGGAAGATTCGCTATTGTTTCACGAAGTAACGATAAGACAAGATCTTTAACAGTAGACTCATCGGGCTTGCGACACTTGCGCAACCGAGAACACAACTCTTCGGTAAGATCTGAACCGAAATCAGCTTCATAAAATAAACTTTCTGTAAATTCTAAAAGGTCTGTAGAGAGGGATTTTTTAAATAAAGACTGAATCTTGCTACTAAAGAACTTGAACACAGATTAGAGCAAAGTTAGTTGAAGTAAAAGAAATGATACAAGATAAGGAAGAAAATTCAAAGGGTTATTTATGCACCTTCATGAATACCAAGCTAAGGATCTCCTTGTCTCCTATGATATCGCCATCCCTCCTTATCGTGTGGCCTCTTCTGTCGAAGAGGGGCAACAGGCACTCAAGGAGTTGGCTATAGACGCTGGTGTTGTCAAAGTACAGGTACATGCGGGAGGCCGGGGGAAAAATGGCGGTGTAGTTGTTGCTAAATCTCCTTCTGATATTTTGGCAGCTGTTGACAAATTGTTGCGCATGCGTTTCGTAAGCAACCAAACTTCAGGAGAAGCTCTTCCCGTAGAGAAAGTTCTTATTACCCCTTTAGTAAATATTGCTGCTGAGTATTATCTTGCAGTGATCATGGATAGGAAAAACCGCTGTCCAGCAATTATGCTGTCAAAAGCAGGTGGTGTGGATATTGAAGAGGTCGCTCAGAAATATCCAGATCAGTTGCTCACAGTGCCTCTAACGCCTTTTGCACGCCTATATAATTATCAGATTAGACAGATCATTAAATTTATGAACTGGGAAGGGGATATAAGGAAACAAGGCGCACAGTTAATTAAAAAGCTAGTCCAATGTTTCTACGATAATGATGCCTCTCTTCTTGAAATCAATCCTTTAGTACTTACTCAAGAGGGAGATCTTCTCGTTTTAGATGCTAAAATCACTATTGATGATAATGCTCTATACCGTCATCCGAAACTTGAAGTGCTTTACGATCCCTCTCAAGAAAATGTCCGTGATGTGCTTGCTAAGCAGATAGGGCTTTCCTACATCGCTCTAGATGGAAATATCGGCTGTTTAGTAAACGGTGCAGGATTAGCTATGAGTACATTAGATATTCTTAAAATTCACGGTGGATCTGCAGCGAATTTTCTTGATGTAGGAGGAAGCGCTACAGAACAGCAGGTTCAAGAGGCGGTTTCTTTAGTCCTCTCAGATGAAAATGTAGAAGTTCTGTTTATCAATATCTTTGGAGGCATTATGGATTGTTCTGCAGTTGCCTCAGGATTGGTTGCTGTTATGCAAACAAGGGAAAATCTCATTCCTACAGTAGTCCGTTTGGAAGGAACTAATGTAGATCTAGGGAAAGATATTGTACAACGTTCAGGAATCCCTTGCCAATTTACAGACTCTTTAAATGAAGCCGCACAGCTTGCAGTAGCGTTAAGTAAGCAGGGTTAAGAAAATCTATGTTTTGCTCATTAAGTAAAAAAACACCAATAATCACTCAAGGAATCACAGGTAAAGCGGGGTCATTTCATACTGAGCAATGCCTAGCTTATGGATCCAATTTCATTGGGGGAGTTACTCCAGGAAAAGGAGGCACTACCCACCTCAATCTCCCTGTGTATGATTCTGTATTAGAAGCAAAACAGGCTACTCGTTGTCAAGCGACAATGATTTTTGTTCCCCCTGCTTATGCTGCGGAAGCGATTTTAGAAGCTGAAGATGCTGGAATTGATCTGATTGTCTGCATTACAGAAGGGATTCCAATAAAAGATATGCTTGAAGTGAGCCATGTGATGGAACATAGTGCTTCTCGGCTTATAGGCCCTAATTGCCCAGGAATTATTAAACCCGGAGCATGTAAAATTGGTATTATGCCGGGATATATCCATCTTCCAGGAAATGTAGGTTTGGTCTCTAGATCAGGGACTTTAACTTATGAAGCCGTTTGGCAGCTTACACAACGGAGCATAGGCCAAAGTGTATGCATTGGTATAGGGGGAGATCCCTTAAATGGAACTTCATTTATTGATGTCCTTGAAGAATTTCAAAATGATCCTCAAACAGAACTTATCTTAATGATTGGAGAAATCGGAGGTAGTGCTGAGGAAGAAGCCGCTGAATGGATTCAAACTTACTGTACGAAACCCGTTGTAGCTTTTATCGCAGGGGAAACGGCTCCTAAAGGGAAACGTATGGGCCATGCAGGAGCTATTATCTCTGGGAATTCTGGAGATGCAAAGAGTAAGAAAGAAGCTTTGAGAAAAGCAGGAGTCTTTGTTGTTGAATCCCCTGCTCTCATCGGAGAAACTGTAGAAGCTGTATTTCGCTCACGATAGTGAGGACAAGCTCTTTATCTGCAATTGCTTGCATATGTTGCTGGTAATTATATTTTTATGTGTATAGAAGTTTATAAATCAGAAAAATAGCTCACTATTTCTTCTTTTTTACATATTCTTTTCAAGAAGATATAAATTCATATTCCGAAAGTTCTTAAGATAAAAATTCTTTGTAGTAATATCTTGCTACAATATAATTCGCTTTTCGTGATTATATCCAAAAAGACATGTGAATCACTATGCTTGATAAAACACGTATTTAAAAAGCATTGGGATTTGCAAACTTCCAAAAACGTGAGCACGAAATCTAGAAGCCTACCTATAGGGAAAAAGGTATGACGAAGAAGCCATTATATTTATTATTAGCCACAGCGATGTTTTTAAGTGTTCCTACGCTTTCTCCTTCAGGATTTGCTGCTGTGAAAAAAGATGCACGGATAGCAGAGGTGCCTCAAGAGGTGCTTTTAAAGGAGATTTCCGGAGGATTTTCTAAGGTTGCTGAACTGGCAACCCCAGGAGTTGTTTATATCGAGAGCTTTCCTAAATGTAATCGTCCAGTAGCTCCTGCTCCAGGACGTCGCGGACCTTATGATAACCCTTTTGACTATTTCAACGATGAGTTCTTTAATCGTTTCTTTGGTTTGCCTACGCAAAAAGAACGTCCGGTCTCTAAAGAAGCTGTTCGTGGTACAGGGTTCATAGTTTCTTCAGATGGTTATGTAGTTACCAATAATCATGTGGTTGAAGACGCAGGGAAAATTCATGTTACCTTACATGACGGTCAAAAATATCCTGCTAAGGTTATAGGCTTAGATCCTAAAACAGATTTAGCAGTTATTAAAATTAATGCTGATAAGCTGCCTCATCTTACTTTTGGAAATTCTGATCATTTGAAAGTAGGGGATTGGGCCATAGCTATTGGGAATCCTTTTGGTTTGCAAGCTACGGTTACTGTAGGGGTAATTAGCGCAAAAGGTAGAAATCAGCTGCACATTGCAGATTTTGAAGATTTTATACAGACGGATGCTGCTATCAATCCAGGAAACTCCGGAGGCCCCCTTCTTGACATCGATGGAAAGGTTATAGGGGTAAACACTGCTATTGTCAGTGGTAGCGGAGGCTACATTGGTATTGGTTTTGCTATTCCTAGTTTGATGGCTAAGAGAATCATCGATCAGCTAATTAGTGATGGCCAGGTAATTCGTGGATTTTTAGGAGTTACTTTACAACCTATAGATGCTGAGCTAGCAGCCTGTTATAAACTAGATAAAGTTTACGGAGCTTTAGTTACAGATGTTGTCAAGGGATCTCCAGCACATAAAGCAGGATTAAAGCAAGAAGATGTTATCATTGCCTACAACGGTAGGGAAGTAGAGTCTCTCAGCGGATTCCGTAATGCGATTTCTTTAATGAATCCTGATACGCGTGTATTACTTAAAGTGGTTCGTGAAGGTCAGGTTATAGAAATTCCTGTCATTGTTTCTCAGGCTCCTCAAGATGATGGTGTCTCCGCTTTAAATCGTGTAGGCATACGCGTGCAAAATCTTAATCCAGAAACTGCTAAGAAATTAGGCATGGCTCCCGATAGTAAAGGGGTGCTTATTGTTGCTGTTGAAGCAGGTTCTGTAGCAGGATCTTCGGGAGTCGCCCCAGGACAACTTATCTTAGCTGTAAATAGACAGAAAGTATCTACAGTAGAAGAGCTGAATTCTGTTTTAAAAGATGGAAATAACGAAAATATCCTCCTTATGGTTTCACAAGGAGAGGTGATTCGCTTTATTGTATTAAAACCAGAAGAATAAGCTTAAGTTCTCATAAGCTTATTTTGTCAAAGCACTCTCCAAGAGGGTGCTTTTTTTATGCTTTTCCTAACTTATCAAGAAGAAGACAAATAGAGAGAAAACCATTTTTTATTTGTTCTAAGGAGAAGTTTTCTTCAGCAGCATGAATAGCATCACTTAAATATGATGTACCACAAACGATAGGTTCTGTTTTCAAAATTTCCCCGAGCAATGAGGCAATGGGAATAGTGGCTTTCATAAATAATTTGAGACAAGGTTCGTGGTAGAGCTCTGAATAAATCTCTTGCAACATGAGAACAAGCGGGAGGTTCGGAGAACTTCTCCATCCTGGGGAACCTTCAAAAATCTCATAGGAAAATTTTAATGTAGAGGGAACGCGTTTTTCTAAATGCTGAATAACTTGTTGTGCTGTTTTTTCTGGATTTTGATTAGGGACTAGCCTGCAAGAAAGATACGCAGTAGCTTTATAAGGAATTACAGTTTTAAATCCTGGTCCTGTATAGCCGCCAGAGATCCCATTGATCTCTAAAGTGGGGTATAAACTTAAGGCTTCTTCAACACTTCCTGCAGGAGCATATAACGTAGGGCAAAAACCGAAAGTTTTCTCACCATCTTTTAAAAGATTTCCTTTGGGAATATCACAGGATTCATTTTCTTTGGGGAGAGAAACGTCATTGTAAAACCCTTCTACGGCGATAGAATTATCACTAGCGTGCAACGTAGTAAGCATTTCTGCTAAGGCTCTATTTACATTGTAGGCAGCACCTCCGAAGATCCCTGAATGCATATCTTTGCTGCCTTCTTCTAGGGTAACTTTCATAGTCACTAAACCTCGCGCTCCAATGCTAACAGAGGGAGATTCTGCGGAGGAGAACCCTCCATCAACAATTAAGAAATAATCTGCTTGCAGAGCTTCTTGTTTCTCTTTAACAAAACTCGTTAAAGCGGGGCTGTCGCTTTCTTCTTCACCTTCAATAATCCAGGTGATATTGACGGGAAAACCTTTTCGTGATTTGTAATAATGCTCAAGAGCTTTCCAGGTGTAAAAACATTGTCCTTTATTATCAGAAGCACCGCGCGCTATAAGGCGTTCTCCTTCTCTTCTCATAGTAAAAGGATCTGCTAACCAGCCATCAGCAAGATCTGCAGGCTGTACGTCATAGTGATTATAGAGAAGTAGGGTAGGAGCTGCGGGACCTGCTTCACGGTAAGTGGCATAGATTATAGGAGGATGGCCAGGTTTTTCCCATAATTCTATTGAGAATATATCTTGAAGATTGTCAACTAGGAAATCTGCACACTTTTTGCAATTAGTCAGACAATCGGGATCTGCAGATATAGAACGGAAGTGAAGAAGATCTGAAAATTCCTTGAGAAATTTTTCATAATGACTTTCAAAATAATTGAGATCATCGTTCATAACTTTCCTTAGGAGGTATTGAAAATAATACCCAAGGTAACTTAACTTTGTTTTGCTGAAAAGTAAGAACATTATAGTACAATTAATACTATAGATTTAAAAAGGATGGAAAACACCTGATGTGTCGCATTAGGGATTTGGACAGATTATGAAAGCTGGAGATACATATAGGAATTTCGTTGTTAAATTGAGTCAGGATCTCCCTGAAATAGAAAGTAAATTGCTCGAGGTAGAACATAAACCCTCAGGCGTTTCTATTATGATGATCATCAATAATGACGATGAAAATGTTTTTAACATTTGCTTCAGAACTTGTCCGCAAACTTCTAATGGTGTAGCTCATGTTTTAGAGCACATGGTCCTCTGCGGCTCCGATAATTATCCCGTCCGTGATCCTTTCTTTTCCATGACACGACGTAGTTTAAATACGTTTATGAACGCTTTTACAGGAGCGGATTTTACCTGTTATCCTGCGGCATCGCAAATTCCTGAAGATTTCTATAATTTACTCAGTGTGTACATAGACGCTGTTTTTCATCCCCTCCTTACAGAAAATAGTTTTTTGCAGGAGGGATGGCGATATGAACTGAATCCGGAAAATGCCTTAACCTATACCGGCGTAGTTTTTAATGAGATGAAAGGCGCAATGATGTCGGGAGAATCCCGATTATCAGAAGCTTTAAATGCAGCCCTATTCCCTTCGGTCACTTATGGGGTGAACTCAGGAGGAGAGCCTAAGGATATCCTTACGCTCTCTCATGACAGTATAGTAGCATTTCATCAAAGTCAATATACCCTCGGGCGTTGCCTATTTTATTTTTATGGAAATATTAAGCCTTCTAGGCATTTAGATTTTCTCGAAGAGAAACTCTTACGTCATGTAGGTAAATTAGAAAAACAGACGGTTGCCGTTCCTCTTCAAAAGAGATTTAAAGAGCCCGTTAGAAATATCCTTAAATATCCTTCGGATAGTCAAAATGAAGATAAGGTGCTTTTTGGCTTGTCTTGGTTGACATGTTCCATATTAGATCAGCAAGAACTGCTAGCCTTGCACGTTCTTGATGTTGTTCTTATGGGCACAGATGCTGCTCCTTTAAAATCTCGATTGTTAAAATCAGGATTTTGTAAACAAGCAGATATGGGAATCGATAGCGAGATTCGTGAAATCCCTATTACTATTGTTTGTAAGGGATGTTCCCATGGAGGGGCTCAGAAATTAGAATCTTGGATTTTTGCTTGCTTAGAAGAGATCATAAGAGAGGGAATTCCTAATAATCTTGTTGAAGCTGCTGTACATCAATTAGAGTTAGCTAGGAAGGAAATTGCTGGTTACTCTTTACCCTATGGATTATCACTATTTTTCCGTTCAGGGCTATTACGACAGCATGGGGGTCGTGCTGAAGATGGATTAAGAATACATAGTCTATTTGCAGATCTTCGAGAAAAATTAAAACAACCAGATTACCTTCCTAAGCTTATCAGGAAGTATTTCTTAGATAATCCGCATTTTGCTCGTGTGATCTTGCTCCCTGATGCTGATTTGATTTCTATTGAAAATCAAGAAGAGCAGTCTCTTCTTAAAGAAGTACAAGAGAAGCTTTCTCCAGAAGATGTGGAAAAAATACGCCTGACTTCTAAGGTTTTAGAAGAGTATCAAGCGCAGAACGAAGATTTAGATAAGATTCTTCCGAATTTTTCTTTGGATAAAGTTCCTAACTCAGGAAAAGAATACAATCTTACAAAGGAGAACCTCTCTTGTGGTGAGGTTCTTCATCACGATTGTTTTACCAACGATTTAATTTTTGCAGAATTAGTTATGGATCTTCCTCCATTATCTGCTGAAGAACTTCCTTGGTTGCGTTTACTTGTCTTCCTTATGTTGCAGTTGGGATGTGCGGGTAGATCTTATAGGGAACAGCTTGAGTTTCTCCTAGAGCATACGGGAGGGGTGGATGTTTCTTATGAATTTTCTCCACATGCAAATCAAAATGCCTTGTTATCACCTTCGCTAGGTATTCGTGGAAAAGCTTTAGCATCTAAAGCTGATAAGTTATTCCAAGTTATGGGAGAGACACTAACAAGTGTTGATTTTACAGACGTAGCAAGAATTAAAGAGCTGCTTATGCAGCATAATGAAGCACTGACAAATAGCGTGCGTAATAGTCCTATGGGTTATGCTGTGAGCATGGCTTGTATGGATAAATCTATATCAGCAACTTTGTCTTATTTAGCTTCGGGATTGCCTTATGTTGATAAAATTTGTAGTTTAACGAGCAATTTTGATAAGGAAGTTGATAGCGTTATTGGTATTTTACAATCCTTATATAAAAAATGTTTCTTTGGTAAACGTCAGTTGATTCTTAGCGGTAGCAGTGCAAATTATCAATATTTACGTGAGAATAATTTCTACGGCATTTTAGATGTAGAAGGTCAGCCGCATAAACCCTGGATAAATCCTTCTATAGATATCTCCCAAGCATCTCAAGGGCTATATATTCCTGCTCGTGCAGCCTTCAATACTTTAGCTTTCCCTATCGGAGATTTACCGTATGATCATCCTGATGCTGCAGCTCTCACTGTAGCTGCAGAAATCCTTGATAATACTGTTTTACATACAAAGATCCGCGAACAAGGTGGAGCGTATGGATCGGGAGCTGCTGTAAACCTCGGTAGAGGAGCATTTTATTGTTATAGTTATCGTGATCCGGCAATTTTTGATACTCATCAGGCATTTCTTCATGGTATTGATGAAATTTCTAAAGGAAATTTCTCAAGTGAAGATATTCATGAAGGAGTTCTCGGAGTGATCCAAAATTTAGATTCTCCAATAGCTCCTGGAAGTCGTGCATCTACAGGGTATTATAGATTGCGCTGCGGAAGAGTTCCTGCTTTACGTCAGGCGTTTCGTAGAGCCGTTCTTAATATAACGAAAGAGCATATCTGCTCTGTTATGGAGAAGTATTTAAAAAATCCTAAGGGGAAAACAACATTCATTTCCTTCGCTGGAAAAGAAATGCTTGAGGATAATGCGAAAAACTTCGATCAAGAGTTGCCAATAAAGTCTGCTTTATAAGGTGTTAGAGCGTATCTTCTTGCAATAGGGAATTTTCTACAGGGATATCTTCTTCTTCATAACTAGGTAATAAAGAAGCAGCAGGATTATCAATAGAAGAAGGATCTTCTATCTTATGCACGGAAGAAGCTACTTCTAAATCTTCGAATTTTCTTAGAGTTGGCAATATCCTGCGTTGTAGACTAGAGGACATATCGTTGTAGCTTTGCACAGCATTATTAAGGTTTTTCCCAACCTTATGAAAATGATTAAAGACTACATGCAAGCGATGATGTAGCTCTTTTCCTAACTGACCTATCTCTTGAATTTGTTTTTGTAGATTTTCCTGTTTCCACATATGAGCAACAGTTTTTAGTAAAGCCAGCAAGGTTAAAGGTCCTGATAAAATGACATTAGAGGTTGCTGCAACATCGATAAGCTCGGGAGCAATACGCAGAGCATCATTAAAAATACTCTCCCCAGGAAGAAAAAGAATCACAAATTCTGGGGAAGAATGAAATTTTTCCCAGTAGCTTTTTGATTTTAGAGTTTTGATATGATCTTTTATCTTTCCTACAAGATCAGACTTGTTAGAAGTATTTTGAGAAAAATAGGTTTCTGAAAATGGAGCTTTCGAATCAATAATCAAACAGCGCTCGTTAGGAAGACGGATGATCATATCAGCACGTGCTGACCCTTGAGCATCGGTAACCTGAGTTTCATAATCGCAATACTTCAGCATGCCGGAAAGTTCCAAAATTCTTTCTAATTGGATTTCTCCCCAGCGACCTCGTGATCCTGGATGCTTTAAAATGTCCGTAAGAGCTTGTGTTTCTTTCTCTAGCTTTTTCTCAGCGGCAAGAAGATGGGTGATTTGCTCCTTTAATGAACCGCGATCTTCAGCATGCTTAGACTCAAAAGTTTCTAAGTTTTGCTTAAAAGCTGTCAGAGTAGCTTGAACAGGAGTCAATATAGACTCAATAGTTTTGGATTTTTCAGAAAAGTAACTCTGTGTTTCTTCTTTCATCTCTTTGATAAGAGATTGTGAAGATACCGCAAGCTTATTACTGAAATCTTCCATGAGTTGTTCTTGGCGACGCGATAAATCTAAAGAATTTTTAAGAAGCTCATTTTCGTGTTCTAAATTTCTCTGCAACTTCATCTGAGAAGATTCTCTTTTCCGATAGTAAAGAGACGATAAAGACAACCCCAAGCCAAAGGCAGCAAGGGCAATAGTAATCTGTGTTGTGGAGAAATCTATCATTGACGTTTCTTTTTTCTTTGATATGTGATCGCAAAAATAGGGAAAACTACCAAAACATATAGCCAAGAGACTAAGAAAAATACTTCGGTAAAGTGATCAACAAGACCTAGGAAAAATAAGCATGCTACTAATCCTGTAGCGACGACAAGTAAAAAAGAAGATACTTTAAAACGTAAGTTTTTGATTCCAGGGAACTTCCACGGAGAGATCATTAAACTTCCAATAAAAAGTAGCCCTAAAGAAATCAAAACAGCACGTACTTGTACAGGTAATACCGTTGAGAAATCAGAAGCTACAAATAAAGCTAAAGATACAACGCACGCCGCCGCCGCAGGAATAGGCAAGCCAATAAAACACGAATGCCGTGTCGCATCTCCAGGGTTTTTAGAAAATAAATTATAACGAACTAATCTTAAGACTCCACATAGAGAGTAAATAATAGAAGTTACAAGAAGAAGCGAGGAAAAGAACCCTCCAGCATACACACCATCAAGGCTTTTAATTGCAATGAGTGGCGGTGCTATACCAAATGTCACAGCATCAGAAAGAGAGTCAAATTGTGCGCCGAAAGCACTTTCTGCTTTCATAATGCGTGCAATAGCGCCATCAGAAAAATCTGCAATCATCGCACTGATTAATAAAAGCGAAAGTCCCTGTAGACGGTGCAAGAGTTCTACAGACGATGACGTTTTTAAAACACTCTTAAAAATAATAAAAAGTCCACAACAGAGGCCGAAAGCTGTAATGGCATTGGGAGTCACTACACGACGCTTGCCTCGGATTTCTGGTTCCAATTCTGCCATGAGGATTCCTGAAGTTCGTTATGGCTTTAGCATAATATATTCATCTAAAATCAACAAGGTTTTGCCGAAAAGATCATTGCGTATCTAAGTGGAAAAAATGCTCCTCAGAAGCGGATTTTTTTCCAGAGAATGAGACTACTTTTCAATTGCACGAAACGCTGTCTATTCCTATATATGGTATACAAGCACATAATGTTTCACTACATATTGGGTTTTCTGGAAGAAACGTCTTCTGGAGAAGGGAGAGCTTTCTCTAAGTTTTTTGATCTTCAATTACGAAAGTTCGTCTTAACTTTTCCTAAGTGTTTAGCCGAATTCTATTATTGCTTGGAAATACTTATTTGAATCGAAAATACAGCTGTTAGGGGATGACATATGGTCGAGGTAAAAGAGAAGAATTATACTATTGTGAAACGTAATGGCATGTTCGTCCCCTTCAATCAAGATCGGATATCTCAAGCTTTAGAAGCTGCTTTTCGTGATACACGTAGTTTAGAAAATAACTCTCCTTTGCCTGAGGATTTAGAAAATTCTATTTCCGACATTACGCATCGAGTTGTTAACGAGGTAATGCAAAAGATTAGAGAAGGGCAAGTTGTTACCGTCGAGCGTATTCAGGATATGGTAGAAAACCAGTTATATGTAAATGGTTTGCAAGACGTTGCTAGAGATTATATTGTTTATAGAGATCAGCATAAAGAGCAGCGCGAAGGATCTTGGCATTGCGTTTTGGTAAGACGTAGGGATGGAAATGCTGTAAAATTCAATCCTATGAAAATTTCTGCAGCCTTAGAAAAAGCTTTTAGGGCTACGCAAAAAAATACGGATACTCCTTTTCAAGAAACTCTTGCTGAGATCAATGATTTGACTAATAAAATTGTTGAAGAAATCTTAGTGGTTTGTTCTCAAGAAAAAACTGTCGATATAGAAGTCATACAAGATATTGTTGAAAAACAACTCATGGTAGTTGGTCATTATGATGTTGCGAAAAACTATATTTTATATCGAGAAGCACGTTCTAGAATCCGTGAAAGTAAAGAAAACGTTGCTACACAAGAAAGTATTGAAGAAGTTTATGATGTTGTTAGGGAGGATGGTAGTACTTACCAAATAAACAAAGCTCAACTAACTGATAAATTTATTTGGGCGTGCCAGCGATTCCCTGAAACCACAAATCCCCAGACGCTAGCTTCTATGGCATTTGCAAATTTCTATTCTGGAATCAAAGAAGCAGAAATTGTTAAGGCCTGTATTATGGCAGCTCGAGCAAATATCGAAAAAGAACCTGATTATGCTTATGTAGCGGCAGAGTTGCTTACCGATGTTGTCTATCAAGAAACTATGGGCAAAAGCGCAACAGATTCTGATCTTGCTGAAGCACAAAAGCAATGTTTTAAAAACTATATTCTTAATGGGGAAGAATATCGATTAAATCCTCGTTTAAAAGAGTATGATCTTGATGCCCTTGCTGAAGCTTTAGATATATCTAGAGATCGTCAGTTCTCTTATATGGGAGTACAAAATCTTTATGATCGTTATTTCAACCAGCATGAAGGACGTAGATTAGAAACCGCGCAGATTTTTTGGATGCGTATTTCCATGGGGCTTGCATTAAACGAAGGTGAAGATAAGACTTCGTGGGCCATCACTTTCTACAACCTACTATCTACATTCCGCTATACTCCAGCAACACCTACGCTATTTAATTCTGGAATGCGCCATTCACAATTAAGCTCTTGTTATTTATCCACTGTACAAGATGATCTTGCGCATATTTATAAAGTCATATCAGATAACGCTATGCTTTCTAAATGGGCTGGAGGTATCGGTAATGACTGGACAGGGGTACGAGCTATAGGTTCTTTAATAAAAGGAACCAATGGTAAAAGCCAAGGCGTGATTCCTTTCATTAAAGTCGCCAATGATACAGCGATTGCTGTGAATCAGGGGGGTAAGCGTAAAGGCGCTATGTGTGTATATCTAGAGATATGGCATCTAGATTACGAAGATTTTCTAGAACTAAGAAAAAATACTGGTGATGAGCGCCGACGTACTCACGATATCAATACAGCAAGTTGGATTCCTGATTTATTTTTCAAACGTTTAGATCAAAAAGGGACGTGGACCTTGTTTAGTCCCGATGATGTTCCTGGTTTACATGAGGCTTATGGTTTTGAATTTGATAAGCTTTATGAAGAATACGAAAGAAAAATCGATAACGGAGAAATTAAGTTATACAAAAAGATTCCTGCTGAAGATTTATGGCGTAAGATGCTGAGCATGCTTTATGAAACTGGGCATCCTTGGTTAACATTTAAAGATCCTTCAAATATCCGTGGTGCGCAAGATCATGCTGGGGTTGTGCGTTGTTCAAACTTATGTACGGAGATTTTGTTAAATTGCTCAGAAAATGAAACAGCAGTTTGTAATCTAGGTTCTGTAAACTTAGTAGAGCATATTGAAAATGGCGATATCAATGAAAAGAAACTCGCAGAAACCATCTCAATAGCTATTCGCATTTTAGATAACATTATTGATCTTAACTTTTATCCAACTCCAGAAGCAGCTAATGCAAACTTGTCTCATAGAGCGGTGGGCTTAGGGCAGATGGGCTTCCAGGATGCTCTTTATAAACTCAATATTAGCTATGCTTCTCAAGAAGCTGTAGAGTTTGCTGATAAAAGTGCTGAATTGATTGCATATTATGCAATACTATCTTCTAGTTTATTAGCTAAAGAACGGGGGACATATAGCTCTTATAAAGGATCTAAATGGGATCGCGGTTATCTACCTCTAGATACTGTAGAGCTATTAAAAGAATACCGCGGTGAAGAAAATGTTCTTATGGACACCTCGTGTCGTAAGGATTGGACACCTGTTCGTGAAGCTATCAAAGCTTATGGGATGAGAAATAGCCATACTATGGCGATTGCCCCAACAGCAACGATTTCTAATATTATTGGAGTTACCCAATCCATAGAGCCTACGTATAAGCATTTGTTTGTGAAATCCAACCTTTCCGGAGAATTTACAATTCCTAATGTGTATTTGATAGAACAGCTCAAGAAATTAGGCATATGGGATGCCGATATGTTAGATGATTTGAAATATTTCGATGGGTCTCTATTAGAGATTGAACGCATTCCCGATGATTTGAAAAAAATCTTCCTTACAGCGTTTGAGATTGAACCCGAATGGCTTATCGAATGTGCTTCTAGAAGGCAGAAATGGATAGACATGGGACAGTCTCTCAATTTATACTTGTCGGAACCTAATGGTAAAAAACTTTCTGCCATGTATCTCACAGCATGGAAAAAGGGACTGAAAACTACGTATTACTTAAGGTCCTTGGCAGCTACTTCTGTAGAGAAATCATTTACTGATGTTAACAAACGAGGCATCCAACCTCGATGGATGAAGAATAAGTCCGCTTCTACGAGTATTGTCGTAGAAAGAACTAAGAGCACTCCTGTCTGTTCTCTCGAAGAAGGTTGCGAATCTTGCCAGTAATACACAAGAGAAGGATGGAAACAATGGAAGCAGATATTTTAGGCGGCAAATCAAAGCGAGTCCAATTAAATAGTAAACGCTTGGTGAATTGTAATCAGGTAGACGTGAACCAGTTGGTCCCGATTAAGTATAAATGGGCGTGGGAACATTACTTAAATGGGTGCGCAAATAACTGGCTGCCGACAGAAGTTCCGATGGCTCGTGATATTGAATTATGGAAATCTAACGATCTTTCGGAAGACGAACGTCGAGTCATTCTCTTAAACCTAGGGTTTTTCAGCACTGCGGAAAGCTTGGTAGGTAATAACATTGTCCTAGCTATTTTCAAACACATTACCAATCCTGAAGCACGTCAATATTTATTGAGACAAGCTTTTGAAGAAGCCGTGCATACCCATACTTTTCTTTATATCTGTGAGTCCTTGGGGCTAGATGAGGGAGAAGTTTTCAACGCCTATAATGAACGTGCAACTATTAAGGCTAAGGATGATTTCCAAATGACCTTGACTGTAGATGTTCTGAATCCTAATTTTTCCACAGATTCTGTAGAGGGCTTACGTCAGTTTATTAAGAATTTAGTAGGCTACTACATCATTATGGAAGGGATTTTCTTCTATAGTGGTTTTGTAATGATTCTTTCTTTCCATCGTCAAAACAAGATGACTGGGATAGGAGAACAGTACCAGTATATCTTACGAGATGAAACTATTCATTTGAATTTCGGTATTGATCTTATCAATGGTATTAAAGAAGAGAATCCCGAAGTGTGGTCTCAAGAACTTCAAGATGAAATCATAGCCCTCATTCAAAAAGCAGTAGATCTAGAAATCGAATATGCTAAAGACTGCTTGCCACGGGGTATTTTAGGACTAAAATCTTCAATGTTCATTGACTATGTTCGTCATATTGCCGATCGTCGTTTAGAAAGAATTGGTTTGAAGCCTATTTATTATTCTAAAAATCCTTTCCCATGGATGAGTGAAACTATCGATCTTAATAAAGAGAAGAACTTTTTTGAGACTCGCGTAACGGAATACCAAACTTCTGGGAACTTAAGCTGGTAGTCCTTATCTGAAATAGTTTTTATAGATATTTTGACGACTTTCAGTAATCTCTGAAAGTCATTTTTTTATATCTAGGAATCGTTTTTAATCTTTTTTCTCTTGAAAAGAAAATCCTTAGAGAAAACTGAAAGAGCTTTTATAATTTCCTGAGATATAAGTTCTTATTATTATTTCACAATGAAACCGCAAAATTTAAAAGTTCCTTTTTTTTGGGAAGAACGTAGTACTGAAATAAAGGATAATGTTCTCTATATTCCCAATCACTATTTCAAACACGATCAATTCATCATGCCCTCTTGGGAAGAATTTTTTGGAAATAACAACCCCATTTCTTGTGAGCTTTGCTCAGGAAATGGCGATTGGGTAGTCTCCCAAGCGCAAAATATGCCCCAGATGAATTGGATAGCTGTTGAAAAGCGCTTTGATAGGGTGAGGAAAATCTGGTCGAAAATGCATAATTTTCAGGTCAGTAATTTGCGGATTGTTTGTGGGGAAGCACAGACATTTTTTCGTCACTATCTTAAAAATGAAATCTTACAACGTATAGTTGTTAACTTCCCTGATCCATGGCCAAAGTCTCGTCATCGTAAACACCGTTTATTTCAAGATGAGTTCATGAACGATGTTGTTAGGGTGTTGGTAGAGTCTGGAATTTTAGTTCTTGCTACAGACGATAAGAACTATCTTGTTGAAGCTATCAAGATGATGAGACAATGTTTACTGCCTACAATCGAAGATCCTTATTATTGTAAAGTGTTGGATAACTACGGAGATTCTTGGTTTGAAAGGTTGTGGAGATCTAAGGGACAGGAGATTTTTTATACAGAATTTGTAAAGAAAGTTGGGATATAGCTGACTTGAACAGCTGACCTTCACGATGTCAACGTGACGCTCTAACCAACTGAGCTAATACCCCAAACTTGCGTGTAATGTTATCGAGAAAAGAGTATCTTTGCAATAGGCTTATTGATGTTTAAAGGAATAGAGTTGCTTCAAGGAAATGTTGTTCAATTATCTCATGAAATTTTTCAAAAAGTTCTTACTCCTGGTGACACCGTTGTTGATGCTACTTGTGGTAATGGTAAAGACTGCTTGATTTTAGCCCGACTATTGAAAGGAAAAGGGAAGCTGATAGCTTATGATGTGCAAAAGGAAGCTTTAAACAGAACGGCTCTTTTATGTTCAAAATCTCTATCTCCTGAAGAGAGGTCTGTTATAGAATTTAAAGAAATGTCTCACGAACATATCAACGAGGCAGGAGCTAAGTTATTTCACTATAATTTAGGCTACCTCCCAAACGGGGATAAACGTATTACGACTTTAGAAACTACAACGATGCTTAGTATTCAGAAAGCACTCGATTTAGTTGCTCCTCAAGGTGTGATTACTGTTGTATGTTATCCAGGTCATGAAGAGGGATCGCATGAGATGGTATCTATTGAGAAACTTGCGATTGGATTAGATTCTAGGTTATGGGAAGTGGGATCTTTCTATATTATGAATAGGAACAAGGCTCCAAGGCTCTTAATTTTCCGCTCTCTTAAGGTAGGCGATAAGGGATGATACGAATTTCTTCTTCTAAGCTAATTCCCTGAGATCTTAGCTTGTCTTGAACCATGCGGATAAGCTCTTTCACTTCGTGAGAAGTGGCTCTTCCCGTATTCACAATGAAATTGGCATGCTTCAGAGATATTTGAGCCCCTCCTAAAGAGACGCCTTTTAAACCTGCCTCGTCTATCAGCTTGCCCGCACAGTTTCCTGGGGGATTACGGAAAATACATCCGACAGAAGGTTGTTGATAAGGTTGAGAGAGTAGCCTACTTTCAAGTAGATCTTTGGCAATTTGTAAAGAGGAAGAATTTTTAGATATGCGGAAGGTTGCTGATAAGATAAATTCGTTGTGATTCTGAAAACGTGATTTTCGATAACCGAATTCTAATTCTTCATTCCGATATGAAAGAATTTCTCCCTTAGAATTAATCACCTCGACACTTTCCACTACTGAGGCAGTGTCTTGTTTGCCAGTACCAGCATTCATAAATATCGCACCCCCAACAGATCCAGGAATGCCTACGGCAAATTCTAAACCTGAATATCCTGATGAGGCAAGGGTTTTACCTAAAAAAGAAAAAGACATTCCTGAATACGCTTTGATAGTGGTATCTGAAAGAAATTCTTTTCCTTGGATGCTGTTATATAAAACAAAACCGTCAAATCCTTGATCATCAAATAGGCAGTTAGAACCTTTACCTACAATAATGAAAGGATAATTGTGACTATATAAAAATTGAATGACCCGCTGAGCTTCACTCGTTGAGTGAACCTCTTTAAAGTAATTGGCAGGACCTCCAATACGAAATGTGGAGTACTTACTTAACCAAACACCTCGACGAACTGAGAAAGGAAAATGAATAACGGTAGATTCTTTCACATTTAGGATTCCGATTAAGTTTTAGATGTGGTTAAGCCTGACAACATAACGGAATTTCTTGATGTGCTACGGGCATAGCTAAACGAAAAATATCATTTAAAACTGCATGAACAAATGTGCACGCCTCAATATAGCTAAATTTTTTTACCAGTCTTGTAGCTTCAGCAATTAAAATAGCAGTATTTATAGGCTGACCATGGAAATGTTCAAAAAGCGTTAAACGCAAAACATTTTTCTCCATCAAAGTCAATTTCTCAAGGGAGGTGTTTTTCACTGTTTGAGCAATTAATAAATCCAATTCGGAAGACTTTGCAAGGATTTCTTTTGAAAAACTTAAAGCAGTAAAAGCGTGTCTTTGAGTCACAGCAGTCTCAGACATTAAAAGAGGAACAAGACTCTCTTCGCATGAAGGATCCATACCCAGAGCGTAAAGCATCTGTAGCACAATCTCCCGCATTTTTTGTTTGGGGAGGGGACGAGAAATCTTGACGTAAGACCCTAAGGAGCTTTCAGGGGTCAGCGTAGACATTATGACACCAAAACAACGATGTTTTATTAGTTATATAGTTATAAAAATACACTTTCAGTTTGCTAAATCAGGAACTTAGTATAGAAAGATGCGGAATGAGAAAGCATTAAGGTTATATTTTAGAAAGTTTTAAATGCAACGAAAAATCATACTTCCAGACGTGCTTACAGAGCTTTTTTTATTAAAAGTTCTGTAAAGATAAATTTTTAAAATATTGGGTTTCTTTAAATAGGGAGACTAAGAAGTTGGTAGACAAAGCACCAGACAAAGGGATTTCAATTGCTTTTCTTTTATGGATGCTCTAAGATCTTAGCTTTCTTGTCTAGGTAAGGGGAGAATTATTTCTATAGATTTTCCCCGTGGCAAGGTACTGGCCTCTGATCATTTAAAGAATCGTGTTAACGAGTAATCGGGATAGAGTGTGGCATTAAATTTAAAAATTAACAGACAGATACGAGCTCCTAAAGTCCGTCTTATAGGTTCTTCTGGTGAACAACTAGGCATATTGAATACCAAAGATGCTTTAGATTTAGCTAGAGAAGCTGATTTAGACCTTGTGGAAGTTGCTTCAAATAGTGAGCCTCCCGTGTGTAAGATCATGGATTATGGCAAGTATCGCTATGACCTGACGAAGAAAGAAAAAGATTCTAAGAAAGCCCAGCACCAAGTGCGCATTAAAGAAGTCAAATTAAAGCCAAATATTGACGAAGGCGACTTTTCTACAAAGCTAAAACAAGCAAGGGCTTTTATTGAAAAAGGAAATAAAGTAAAAATTACGTGTATGTTCCGAGGTCGTGAGCTTGCTTACCCAGAACATGGGCACAGAGTTGTGCAAAAGATGAGCCAAGGTCTCGAAGACATCGGATTCATGGAATCCGAACCAAAATTAAATGGCCGTTCGTTAATTTGCGTAATGGCTCCAGGAACGGTTAAAACTAAGAAAAAGCAGGACAAAATCAATGCCCAAGATGAAAAGCAATAAATCCGTTGCGGCGCGTTTTAAGTTGACAGGTTCTGGTCAGTTAAAAAGAACCCGCCCAGGGAAGAGGCATAAGTTATCAAAAAAATCTTCGCAAGAAAAACGCAACCTATCCAAGCAACCTTTAGTAGATAAGGGTCAGGTAGGGATGTATAAGCGAATGATGCTTGTTTAAGAATAAGGGAATTTTATTATGGTGAGAGCAACAGGTTCAGTAGCTTCCAGACGCCGTCGTAAGCGTGTATTGAAACAAGCTAAAGGTTTTTGGGGAGATAGAAAAGGGCACTTTCGTCAAAGCCGATCCTCTGTAATGAGAGCTATGGCATTCAATTATATGCATAGAAAAGATCGCAAAGGCGATTTTCGTAGTCTTTGGATAGCTCGTCTTAACGTAGCTTCTAGAATAAACGGTCTATCCTATAGCCGTTTAATTAACGGCTTAAAATGTGCCGGAATCGATTTAAATAGAAAAATGCTATCGGAAATGGCTATTCATAACCCTATGGGTTTTGCAGAAGTAGCTAATCAAGCTAAAAAAGCTTTAGAGGCAACTATTTAAGGAATTAATCTCATGATGATTCAAGAGGAGCTTGAAGCTACAAAGCAACAATTTTGTATTGAGTTAGATCAAGTTCACTCTTCAAAAGATCTTTTCGATCTAAAGGTTCGCTATTTAGGAAAGAAAGGTCTTTTTCGTTGTTTTGCAGATAAGTTAAGGGAGTGTCCTTCGGACCAAAAGGCTCTAATGGGTGCTTCCATAAATGCTTGTAAAACCTATATCGAGGATTTAATCCGAGATAAAAATAACGCTATTCTTCTAGCAGAAGAATCCGCAGAATTTCTCAAAGAAAAAATCGATATCACACTACCAGGAGAACCTCAATGTCCTGGAGGGAAGCATATTGTCAAAAAAGTTTTAGACGATGTTGTGGATATCTTTGTTCATTTAGGATTTTGTGTTCGCGAAGCTCCAAATATTGAAAGTGAAGAAAACAACTTTTCCTTACTCAATTTTGAAGAGAACCACCCTGCTAGACAAATGCATGATACTTTTTATCTAGATGCTAAAACAGTATTACGCACACACACATCTAATGTTCAGGTTAGAGAACTAAGTAGAGGGGAACCTCCTATTAAAGTTGTCGCTCCAGGCTTGTGTTTTCGTAATGAAGATATCTCAGCCCGTTCACATGTTATTTTTCATCAGGTAGAGGCATTCTATGTTGATCGTAATGTAACACTTTCTGACTTGACAGAGATGTTGACGGAGTTTTACCATACATTTTTCGAAAGGAAAATAGAGTTGCGTTTAAGACACAGCTACTTTCCTTTTGTTGAGCCGGGAATAGAAGTTGATGTCTCTTGTGAGTGTCAGGCTGCAGGATGTTCCCTTTGTAAACATACTGGTTGGCTGGAAGTGGCTGGAGCTGGTATGATACACCCTCAAGTTTTGCGCAACAGCGGTGTTGATCCTGAAACCTATACAGGGTATGCTGTTGGCATGGGTATCGAAAGGTTAGCCATGTTAAAACATGGAATCTCGGATATCCGTCTTTTCTGTGAAAACGACCTAAGGTTTTTACAGCAATTTTCTTAAGGAAGAATGGCAGAGCGGTTTAATGCACCTGTCTTGAAAACAGGAGACCTGAAAGGGTCCGGGGGTTCGAATCCCTCTTCTTCCGTTTCTTTGTAAATATCAGTCTTTTAGCTCTCTTTAGTCCCTCCAGTCTTGGTTTTCATCTTTTTTCTCTTTGTTTGTTTTTTTTATTAGTTTTTAATTTCTTTAGTTCAGAGTTTTATTAATTATAGTTTTATTTCTATTCTAAAATTAATTGATTGTTAAATTTTGTTTATAATAAACTAATAAAACGATCGCGAGATGATAATCTAATTTTTTGATTCCTTTATGGGGAAGTATGAGAAGATCTTGTTATAATTTTGAAAAAGTATTGGAACATTTAGAGAAATTAAAAAAGATTTCTTACAGTTCCTCTTCCTCTTTTATAGAGAACGTTAAGCTTGATGACATGCTTTCTGCTGACCAACATGTTGGCGAAATGAAACACGCTTTGAAAAATATAGAAGACTATCTTAAGAAGGCGGGAGCTTTGCCCAAGAGTGAGGCAAATAAAGCGTTACAAGAATCTAATTTCCTTATTGCTGGGGTGCAGAATGTATTTTCGTTTTTGGAAAGTAGAGAGCGAGAATTGTATCAAAACTTGGTTCAAGACTATTCTGAGTTAAGTAAGGTCTATAATAAGACTCAGGCAAATCTTAGTCGAAAAATTATTAAGGAAGAAGAGGATGAGGATCTAGTAGAGCGAGAGCTAGAAGAAATGCATCAAGAAGAGCGTTTCTTAAATAACCTAGTAGAGGTTAAACGCGATCGTTCCTACGAGCTTTTTTATATGTCTGATGAGGAGAATAAGCGCTTTTATACCGATGCTTTGACTCAGATTATTTGTAAGCAGGGAAAGATCCACGAAACAGCTCATGAGGGAGATCCTTTAACAAAAACGCTTGTGTGGAATAGCGAAGAGCTCCATAACCTAGCCTCTTCGTTAGTATTTACTAACGACATGCCTGTACGGTTATTTTATCAAAAAGCTCTCAGTGATTTAGAAACGCCATCTACAGAAAAGATTCATAATGCTGTTATGGGCTTGTTCTTTTCTAGATACGAAGCCACTATAGTTTCTAATAATCCAAAAAAAAATAATCTCCATTATTTTAATGATTTTCTCTATTTCCTCAGAGATGCGTGGAAAGCTTTGAGTAATCATACTCAGGACCAGATGCATTATCGACATTCGTATACGCTAATGTCTACGTTAAGTAGTGGCATTTTTGAAGGTAAACTCGCATTTACAGAGGCTGCTCGGTACTTATATTTCCATATACATACGAAATTGCAATCTGAAGGGGATAAGAAACCTCTTTCTTCCGGGCAATATGTTTCTGAGGTTTATGAGGGGTTATATCGGTTGCTTTCTAAGTACCCAAATGGACCGCTATTTAAAGCTATAGATAGAATACTCGATCCACATGCTTCGGTGTTTGATCCTATTATTTTAGGTATGTTCCCTGGAATAGAAGGAATTTTGAAATTAGGAGATAAATCTATCACCGTCATACGCTCTCCGAGCCCTATAACTCAAAGTTCCATACTGTATGCTAATTGTAATGCGGAATTTATAGGATTTCTTAATGCTAAGGCAGATCTAGGAGATACTACCTTCATTTTAAATATACAGAATCGTTTATCTAGAAAAGATCGTGCCCGAAGTCGTGTTATAGAAGAAAGCTTGGATAGCATTGATAGGGCGCATATATTTTCATTCCCAGAACCTGAAGATCTGCTAAAAAGTATAGAAAGAACACATGGTGAACAAGAAACATTTGTTGGTTTCTTTTCTGTATTGAAAGAAGAATTCAGTAAATCAGGATCTCTATCTCTTTTTTCTGTTCCTAATATATCCAAGGGACAAATCCATGAATTTCTTGACAATAGCTTATCTGTTTTGAAAGATACTTTTTTCTCTAAGAAAAAAATCTTATTTAAAAATGACAAGTTATTGCTCTTGCATATTATTTCTTACCTGCTTGTCTTTAAGCTTATAGAAATTATAGACCCGAATAACCTCATAGTTATGTCTAAAGATGGATTAGATTATGCATCGATATTCATTTCAGGGTTTACTTTCTTTGCTGGTGAAGCATCGTGGGATGAGCATAAATTGAAATTGCTCATGGTGAAAGTTCTTGCACCTACTTTAGTCGCCAGAGATCGCTTGGTGTTTTCAAGTCATATAGAATTGATGAGTAAGTTTCTTAATTGCCTGAGAAAAAATAGACAAAACTTATCTAATCTCAAACCTTTCTTTAATTATGATTTGGAAAAATGGCATTTCTCAGGCTATTTAAACGAAATTACTGAAGCTTAGCGTAAGCATAGTTTGTAAATATTGCTAAGACGACGAGAGGAAATAACATTACGGGCAATATGGGTAAAACACTGCTATTGGATAGCACCATCCCTGCTTTTAAAAAGACGAAAAAGGTGTTTATCGTACCTAAGGGAACCAAATAGGCAAGAGTCACCGTAGGGACACGACTGAATCTTAAACAAAGATAAGCAGAGAGAATCATTGCTGATATACAAGCTAAGGGTGAAATCAGCATATAATAAAATGTCGATAATAACGAGGAAATGCGCTGAGGAATAGTCGTTGATAATCCCAAACCTGTAGCGTTCCAAGGAATAGCCCGGAAAGATTCCGAAAGACGGTTTTTTCCTCCTGCTGTGAAGATCTTAGAAAAAGGATTATCATAGAACCCAAATTCAATCTCAGGAAACTCTTTCATATCTGAGAATTCACTGAGCTCCATAGTGCCAGATTCTGTTTCTGAAAAACGTATCACATCCAGACCAATAGGAAGCGATGGTGTTGTAAACGCCAACTTTTCCATCGTATAGATAGTTTTGGGATTTTTAATCCAAAATACCTTGTTAAGAGTTAAGGCTTTTTGCTCAATAGAAGAGTACAGTAATACTGTCTGATCTTTGAGATAAAGAGCAGGAACTTTATCTTGTGCTTTGTCTAAGGTTCCACGATCCATATGTTCTTTAGTTGTAGATATTTTCTCACATATAGGATGCAGCCATTGAAAATTTGCATATAGCAGTAAGGTGATAATGAAGCTTGAACGGATTAAAGGAGCTGTTAGAGATTTTAATGAGAGTCCCGATGCCTGAAGAAGAAGAACTTCACGTTTGTTCTGCATCGAAAATAGCGTAATCGTTGTGGCTACTGCAACTAATTGGGGAATCAAAAATTCTGCTTTAAGAGCTATCTGAGATAGATAATATAGAACGGAAAGCTTTAAAGAGGCACCTGAGGCTAACGCGGTTGAATTTCCTTTGATCGCGTGGAGGGAATGATGGATAGAGGCATAAAAAACAAAGGCAAGTACTATTAAAGATACTAAAGATAACCAAAATTTAGTTAATACGTAACGTTTCCAAATGTACATAATCTATGCATAGCCTCTGCTTTCTCGATACGCACGGATAGAAAAAACTATCCAAGTGATTACCTGCGGAATGATAAACATCATAAACGCAGGAAGTAGTGTAGTAGTATTTTTGCCAACTATTAATAAAATCAAATCCATTACGGGAAAAATACAATATAGAGTTATGGATTTACGAAATCTGGGTTTATAGGTTCCTAAAACCATTCCTGAATAGGTCAAAGTAATACAGAGCAAACCTATGCTGATCCTTCTTAAGGTTTCAGGTAGGTGCGCATGACTAAATGACTGTTTAACAAGCTGTTTCCAAGGGAGATAATCCGTTCGCGTTTTCATATAAGATTTTCCCGCAAATAACGTTGAAGTAATTTTAGGGATTAGCATCTCGTCCAAAGTTTCTATGTAGTATTCCTTAGAATTTGAAGAATGTTGCTCTGTCAGTGTAGAAGGAAGTTTTGAAATCATCACAACATCCCTCGCCTCGACAGTGTCGTTTGCTACGTCAGGGATGATAGTTTTGATAATCCCGACATTGGCAATTTCCTTATCTCTTTTTAAAGCAATAATCACATTGTCAAATTTGCTTTTTGCACAATGATCCACAGTGATGAAAATGCGGTTATTTTCTTTTTTCTGTAACGTTTGCAGCAGAAGTGTTGGCGAGGTCATTGCCATGTTGGCAATTTCTTTACAGGTTTGAAATCGGCAAATAGAAGCAAGTTCAGAACATGTGTAAAAATTTATACAGCAGATAGCACAAGAGACCATAAGGATAGGGAAAGTAATAATCCCTTGAGAAGCCCCAGAGGCTTTAAGGAAAGTAATTTGATTATTATCAGAAAGACCTCGGAAAAGTGCAAATGCAGAGATAAAGCAAGAAACCGGAAGAATGAAAGGCAATAAGTACGGGATCTGGTAAGCTGTTAAGCGCAAAACTGTCAGATAGGGAACGTCTTTTGCTATGTAACTGACGATTTCTTGAAGAGAACTAATGATAGAAATACAGATAAGACTTAGCGTACAAAAGGTAACGGTTTTTAAATAACGGAAAATTAAGACTTTCCATAAAATAGGCATGATATACCTGATATCAGGAGTTCTTCAAGGTTAAGGATAACGCGACAGTGTTTCCCCAAGTCAATAAACCTTAAACTTATTTGTAATGCATTTACACGGATATGTGTTTAGATTATGTTATCCCGTCTACTCAGAGATGATAAGCTATTAGAAGTTTTTTTTTCTTCTTTAGATATGAAAAAAAGCTACTTACTTGCTTTATCAGGAGGAAGTGATTCATTATTTCTTCTATATCTTCTTAAGTCGCGAGGAGTTGCTTTTACCGCAGTCCATGTAGATCATGGATGGAGGGAATCTTCCTATCGTGAGGCTGAAGAACTTAAAATCAGATGTGAAGAAGAAGGGATTCCCATTCTTATAGATCATGTTCCTCCCGAATATAGAACTTCGAGAGATCCAGAAAACGCTGCGCGGCGCTATCGTTATACACTGTTTCACAAAGTGTGTAAGGAGCAGAATCTTGCGGGAATCTTTCTAGCTCATCACGCTAATGATCAAGCAGAGACCGTATTAAAACGTCTATTGGAAGGAGCATCCTTAAGTAATTTAAAAGGGATGAGTCCAAAAACATCTTACGAAGATATCCCACTTTTTCGACCTTTATTGCACATTCCTAAGCAGATAATAATAAATGTTTTAGATGCGGAAAACGTTCCCTGTGTTCAAGATATAACCAACACTGACGAACGGTATCTTCGCGCTAGAATGCGTAAGAAGATATTCCCTTGGTTGGAAGAAATTTTTGGCAAGAATATCACGCAGCCTTTATTGACATTAGCCCAAGATTCTGAAGAACTTTCTTGTTATATGAAACAGCAAGCAGAGCCTTTTCTTGAGAATATGCGAAAAGAAAATACAACTTGGTCTATTGAAATTCCTCAAGTGTTAATAGAACAAGTCTTTTTGACTAAATGGGTTTGCAAAGAGTTCTTTTTTAGGGCTGGAGTAGTTGCCTCAAGACATTTTTTGCAAACGGTTTATGATCATTTACAGCGCAAATTACCAGCACAAATGCGACTTCGAGATAAAAGAGTGATCATAAAAGCTGGAGTAGTAATGATAGAGTAGAAAGTATATAATGACGATTCTCATCATGTATTCGAAGATGATGAGTAATAGGTCATTGTATATACAGTGTTTCATATTTTTTATTTTATAACTAGGTTTTGTAAACAAAATAATAAAAAATATGCTATATTAAATAATTACCTGTCTGATTGATTAGCTTAGTTGTGTAGTTTATGTCTAAAGATAAAAAAATGAAGCCCGAATCGAAAAAAAGTTTCCCTACATTGTTTTTTTTCCTTTTATTTGGTGTGATCTTCGCCGTAATAGCCGTTCAAAATTTTCTAGTTACCAAGAAGGCACGGGTCAGTTTTAGCCATCAGCTAGAGCATTTAGTAAACTTAAAATTGATTTATCCTGAAGATAGCCGAAAGATTGCTCTGAATGATAACTTAGTTTCATTTAGTGGACGTTTCCGAGACTCTTCAACAGATGAAAGCCAACTACGCTATCATTACTTAGAATTGATAGATCAAAGACATCAATTAGAATTTGATCTTCAAGAAATAAATAAGAGTTTAGACAACCTTTCGAAAGAGGTTGAGAGCTCTGTTTTATGGTTTTCCGCGATTTCAGGATGGTCTATCCCTGAAACAGGTTATTTGATTTCTCCTAGTGTAGAGTTAGGGAAATCTTCTTTAGGAGCTCTTGTTATTCAAGCTCCAAATAATTTTCAAATTATCAACTTGCGTTCTTTAGAGCAGCGTTATCAAACTCTTCCTAGATCTAGTGAAGGTTTACGTACTTTTGGTTCGGATTTATATGAACTTATTGGAAAATATCTTTCTCCAGCTTTAGGCATAGGTTCTGAGAGTGTAAAACGCGAATTAAAAGATCTCTATCAACAGGTAGAAGTTTCTTTAACTCAGTCGATGGATGCTGAGCATCTCAGTGCTCTTTATCAGAGAGTTTTAGATTCTCTACAGAGAATTTCTTCATCATTAGCTTTATCTGATAACGGAGAGCGTTTTGGTCAGTTGCGTTCGGTACGCCTATACCGTGAAGAACGTAGTAAATATGAGAAGCTTATTGAAGATAGTCAGATTAACCAAGTGCAGTTGGATAAACTCCGAAGTGATCTTAGCCAGGTAGTTTGGTATTTCAACAATCAAGAATTATCTTCTCGTGCTTTAGAAAAACAAGATCCTGAGGTATTCGCTCATTGGTTTTCTGGAGCGAAACAAGAGTGGGAAGATTTCTCTCATAACCGCAGCTTAACTTTTAAAGCTCCAGATCAGCCACGTAATTTGGTTTTAGAGAAAACATTTAAGAGTGAGGAGCCTGCTCCGCATTATATAGGGTATTTATTTACATTCTTGCCGATTATCCTGGTGCTTGTCTTTGTTTATTTCGTCTTTGCGAAACAAGTACGTGGTATGAATGGTTCTGCGATGTCATTCGGCAAATCTCCGGCACGTTTATTAACGAATGGGCAGAATAAGGTTACTTTTGCTGATGTTGCTGGCATTGAAGAAGCTAAGGAAGAACTCATAGAAATTGTAGATTTTCTAAAAAATCCCACAAAGTTCACGAGCTTAGGGGGAAGAATCCCTAAAGGCGTATTATTAATAGGACCTCCTGGAACAGGAAAAACTTTAATAGCGAAAGCTGTTTCTGGAGAAGCTGACCGACCTTTCTTCTCAATAGCAGGTTCTGATTTTGTGGAGATGTTTGTTGGGGTTGGTGCTAGCCGTATCCGTGATATGTTCGAGCAAGCTAAGAGAAACGCTCCTTGTATTATTTTCATTGATGAGATTGATGCTGTAGGACGTCATCGAGGTGCGGGTATAGGTGGTGGTCATGATGAACGTGAGCAAACATTAAACCAATTACTTGTTGAGATGGATGGCTTTGGCACGAATGAAGGTGTTATCCTTATGGCTGCGACTAACCGTCCTGACGTATTAGATAAGGCGTTATTGCGTCCCGGTCGTTTTGACCGTCGTGTGGTTATGAATTTACCCGATATTAAAGGTAGATTTGAAATCTTATCTGTACACGCTAAGAGAATCAAATTAGATCCTACTGTAGATCTCATGGCGGTAGCGCGAAGCACCCCAGGAGCTTCTGGAGCGGATTTAGAGAACTTATTGAATGAAGCAGCTCTTCTTGCTGCGCGTAAGGATCGTACTGCGGTGACTGCTGTAGAGGTTGCTGAGGCTCGTGATAAGGTTCTCTATGGTAAAGAACGTCGTAGTTTAGAAATGGATGCTGAAGAAAGAAAAACTACAGCATATCATGAATCAGGACATGCTGTTGTAGGTCTTTGCGTGCAACATGCCGATCCTGTGGATAAAGTAACGATTATTCCTAGAGGCTTATCTTTAGGAGCCACGCATTTTCTTCCTGAGAAGAATAAGCTTAGCTATTGGAAAAAAGAACTTTTCGATCAGTTAGCTGTTCTTATGGGAGGCCGTGCTGCAGAAGATATCTTTTTAGGAGATATTTCTAGTGGTGCTCAGCAAGATATTTCTCAGGCTACAAAATTAGTCCGCAGTATGGTCTGCGAATGGGGAATGAGTGAACAGTTAGGAACTGTAACTTATGACGAGCGTTCGGATAGCTCTACTGGTTATGGATCGTATCATGAGAAAAGTTACTCAGAAGAAACAGCTAAAGCTATTGATGGTGAGTTAAGAGCATTATTAGATGCTGCTTATCAGCGTGCTTTAACAATTATCAGAGAGCATCGAGATGAAGTAGAGCTTATGACTCAGATGTTAATTGAGTTTGAAACTTTAGATGCTAAGGATGTTAAAGAAATTATGGATCATACTTGGGATCCTGAAAGGAAAAGAGCACGTTTAAAAGAAGAAGGCATATTGTTCAAGAAGGTGTCTGATGATTTGCCTCCTCCTCCACCTCAGGAAAATGCTATGAAAGATGGTACGTTAAAATTAAACAATACTACAACTTAAGCTAATTTCTGAATTTAGTAACGACATAAAAAAAGCCACATAAATCATGTGGCTTTTTTTTATCTTTCAAACAGATGGAAAAGTAAGACTACTCGCTGAGAGTAGCTTTATGGCTGAGTTTATATTGGCCTTTTTCATTAATGCTTAGCAATTTAACAGCCAGGATGTCTCCTTGCTTAACGAAATCACCAACGTTTTCTATACGTTGTTTAGAGAATTCAGAAATGTGGCAAAGACCTTCCTTACCAGGAAGAATTTCAACGAAAGCCCCGAAAGGAACAATAGATGTCACTCGACCTTCGTAGATTTTACCAACTTCAACTTCTCCAACTAAACCTTCAATCATAGACTTAGCTTTTTCTATCGCTTGTGGAGAAGATGCTGAAATGCTGACAAGACCTGAGTCATTAATATCAATTTGCACTCCAGCTTCTTCAATAATTTGACGAATCTGTTTTCCTCCAGGTCCAATAACAGTAGCAATTTTATTTGGCTTAATCTGCATCGTTTCAATACGAGGAGCATATTGTGATAAGTCTGTTTTTGGAGCTGCAAGAGCCTCTTTCATAATATCCAGGATATGTTGACGGCCAGCTTTAGCTTGAGCTAGGGCTGCTTGCATAATTGTAGGGGTGATGCCCTCTACCTTGATATCCATTTGGAATGCTGTGATCCCTTCGGTATTCCCAGCAACCTTAAAGTCCATATCTCCTAAATAATCTTCTAATCCAGAAATATCTGAAAGAATAGTGACGTGATCATTATCTAAGATTAACCCCATAGCAATACCTGCTATAGGAGTTTTAATAGGGACCCCAGCATCCATTAAAGCTAAACAACCTCCGCAAACAGAAGCCATGGATGAAGAACCATTAGATTCAGTAATGTTGGATTCTATACGGATAGTATAAGGAAACTTTGCAGGATCAGGAAGAGTGTGGCTTAAAGCTTTCTCAGCAAGCTTACCATGACCAATTTCTCTTCTTCCTGGAGAACCTATTCTTCCTACTTCGCCAACAGAGAAAGGAGGGAAGAAGTATTGTAAATAAAATTTAGCCAACCCTTCACCGTTCAAGTCTTCGTAACGCTGCGCCATAGCCTCGCTACCTAAAGTACAAACGGCCACAGTTTGTGTTTCTCCACGAGTGAATAAACAACTTCCGTGGGTTCTTGGTAAGAAAGATGTGTCAATAGAAATAGGACGGATTGTTGTTATTGCCCGTCCATCAGAACGAACACTTTGTTCGCGTATCAAAGCACGCATATAATCCGACTTAGCTTGTTTGAAAGCTGTCTTAATATTCAATGCTGTGAAGATCTCATTTTCTTCTAGGAACTTCTCTACAATTTCTTTTTCTAATTGCTTCGAAGCAGCCTCAAAAGCTTTTTTCTCTTTAATTTTTAAAAGATCAGCAAATTTGCCTTCAACAAACGTATTTACAGAAGATTGAACTTCTTCAGGAAGGGGAACAATAGCATCGGAATTCTTTTTCTTGCCTACCTTTTGCTGCAAGTCTTTGATTGCTCTACAAATGGTTGCTATGTGTTTATGACCAAATTCAATAGCCTCGATAACCTGCTCTTCCGTTAAGAAGTCGCAATGACCCTCTATCATTAGAATAGCATTTTCGGTTCCTGCTAAAACGAGCTCCATTCTAGAAACATCCATTTCGGCTTTTGTTGGGTTAACTACCCAACTATTGTTGACAAAGCCAACACGAACACCAGCTACAACACTAATTTGAGGAATGTCAGAAATTGCTAGTGCTGCAGAAACACCACAAATAGCTATAGGATCGGGGAGAGTCACCCCATCATAAGACCATACATAAGATAAGACTTGAACATCCTGCATTAACCGGTTCGGTAAAGAAGGACGCATAGAACGATCTATCAAACGAGAAGTTAAAATTTCTCTTTCAGTTGGGCGACCTTCTCTTTTAATGAACCCGCCTAAAGTTTTTCCTATAGAGGAAAACTTTTCTTGATAATCGACTCTTAAAGGGAGAAAGTCTACAGGTTCTTCGAGATTGGCCGCACAAACAGATGAAAAGACCCAAGTTTCTTGCATGCGAGCAAGAACAGCTCCGTTAGCTTGGCGAGCAATTTTCCCCGTTTCAAATACTAATGTTTTGCCTTCTTCGAGGGTAACGAAAATAGTTTCAAATGTCATGAAGGTCTCCTAATTAGATCTTATGTTCGGGGAAAATAAATGAAAGATTACTTTCTTAAATTTAATCTTGTAATTAAATTTTTATATCTTTCGGTGTCTGTAGAGTTAAGATACTCTAAGAGCTTTCTTCTTTGTCCTACCAATTTTAGTAGGGCTAATCGAGAGTTTTGGTCTTTAGGAGATCTCTTGAGATGTTCTTTTAGTTCTGTGATGTGTTCCGTTAATATAGCGATCTGCACATCTGCTGAACCGGTATCTTTTTCATGAAGTTGAAACTTTTTTGTAATTTCTTCTTTAGTTCCCTTATCCAAAGACATTGGATGTCTCCTTAAAATAAAATAATTGCTGCAAAAGCCAATTATACTTGAGAAGATTGTTAATGTACACCTTTTGGTATGGTGAGGCGGGTTTTTTTGATTTGCAAATAAAAATTCTATATTTTCAATCTGATTCAAAAATGGTTGTTAAACTGATGTGAGGACTTTTTATTATTTCTTAATAGGAGGATTTTTTATAATCCAATTCCAAAAAGTGGTTATGAGTTATTTAATATAAAGCCTATGGATATAGAAAAAGATATATTTTTTATGAATCAAGCACTAAAGGAAGCTCGCCAAGCATATGATCAGGATGAGGTTCCCGTAGGCTGTGTTATAGTTAAAGATAATAAAATAATTGCTCGTGGTCACAACACTACGGAGAAGTTTCAGGACCCAACTGCTCATGCTGAAATTTTATGTATAGGAGCCGCAGCACAATATTTAGAGAATTGGCGTTTGGTAGATACCGTGCTCTACTGTACTCTTGAGCCTTGTTTGATGTGTGCTGGGGCTATTCAATTAGCCCGTATTCGTAGAATTGTCTGGGCAGCTCCGGATTTGCGTTTAGGTGCAGGAGGAAGTTGGATAAATGTTTTTACAGCAAAACACCCATTTCATCAGGTAGAGTGTTTCTCGGGGATCTGCCGTGAGGAGTCTGAACAATTGATGAAACAATTCTTTATAGAGAAGCGAAAAGAGAAAAATGAAAAATAAACTACATGATTTGTTGAATCAGCTTTATGAAAATCAAAAATCTCGTTTACAAAGCATGGGGGAGCAGATCGTCCCGAATTTAACTTCTGATGATGTATTACAGCCCATGGATTTTTCTATGCTGGAAGAAAATCCTTTCTTTCGGTTTGAGGAAGGTGTTCTTTCTGGTCTTGGAGAGGCTCGGGCGGCGATTTTGGCATTATTTGCCGAAGAAGGTTAAAACATCCGAGATATTCTGTAGGGATTAGGGATTTTTTCTTTATAGCAAAAAAGAACCCCTAACATTAGGGATAATATCGATCCGAAGAATAAAGCGAAGGCTCCTGAGAAGAGTAGAATAAAGAAGTAAAAGGTTGCTAGGACGACAAATCCCCATTTACGCGATAGGGTAATAGGGAGTGGGGTGAGTCCTAGGCGTTTTTCTGGATCAAGGAAAACCCAAATTAACATCAGCGTGCTAATTAAACATTCTGGACCAAATAGGGCCTGTGAGCTGTGAAATAGTTTCAAGCATCCCCAAATGACAACTCCTATAATAAGAGTCTGGCTGACAATAAGGACTAGGAAGGTTATTGACCCTAGTTTTCGAATGACGTGGTTAGTGGCTTTATAAAAGAAAGTGAAGCCAAGCATATTTCTAATAAGTAACCGTTGAGTAATGTCCATACACCCTTCTTTATGGATGCATAGAGAATCTGCGGTAATGAGGGGGTAGGTGATAAACTGCCAGAATTTATATTTATGAATTCCTTCTGTGGATAGCGCCAGGGTTTCAATGATCCCTGGGATGCCAAAGAGTTTTTTCATCAAATAAGAAAGAATAGGGGAAACACATGAGGTTATTAAGATAAACGAGGGAAGCCGTTTAAGTATCTGAGTGAGAAACGGGTATCTGTTATGTTTATCTGGGAAGATAACCCTCATGGAGGTTTTACCTGATTCTTTTCTTTTCAGTAATGCTTATATTAGATCATGGATTGTTTTATTAGAAGTCCTTATCTAAATAATTAATCAGACGGAGATGTCGTTAGATTTGCTTTAATATTATAGTCTTTTAATGAAGATAGGAGAGCATTAGTTGCTTGCAATAACTTCATAGATTCCGTAGACGTAGCATTTACCGCTTTTTGGTTTGCTTGTGCTCTTTGTTGTGCAGCAGCCAGTTCCTGCTGGATTAACTGTCGGTTAGCAGTAATTTGTTGGTTCGAGGTTTGATAGGCTTGGATTTCTGTCTGGTTTTTATATTCAGGTTTATCTGCGTTAAAATTATCAACTTTTTGAAGGTCGGGGACTTTCAATAAAGGTAGGTTAATAAGCTCTTTTGTTTTCTTTTGTTGTATTACCGTATTGTCTTGAAGTACGGACATAATGGCCTTTCCGAATTCTGTAGTAGATGTCGATAACTGCAACATTACAGAGATGCAGAAATAGATAGCGGAAGGTTTATTAATCACAATACTATCAGACACAACTTTTGTACTTGCTGGAACAACTGTTGGGACTTTATCAACGCCTGGTATTATAGGTTGGGTGGTCATTATGCTAAGTTCCTTATGATTAAATGTTTGCTATCAAACTTACAATTTGTGAGAACGTTTGAATTAACGCCTGGCCTACTTGTAGAGACTGTTGGATAATGTTATTGTTCGTGTTCAAGTTACTTGAGATAACCTGAGCACCATTTCCTAAACCTGAAATTTGGTTTTGTAGTGCTTGTCGAGAAGCTCCAACAGCTTGGTTTGTTGATTGAACATCTTGTAAGAACGCCGACGAGTTATCGTTTAATTTGTTCTTAGGTATGGTTACGTATTGGTATAAAGCTTCTTGGTTGTTTAAAAAAGTCTGGGCAGAAGCATTAGACTGAAGTTCTTGAGCGATAATAGATAAGTTGTCCTGCGCTACCAATACAGACTGGTATACATAGTACACGGTGATAATCAGAGGATTGGAATCTTTCGCAAATTTTGCAATAATTTCATCGGCTGTTGCTGTATTTGGTCCACCTGTGATAGATGTCCCGGGAACGTCAATAGCGGCTCTAGGGCTAGTTTGAAGTGCTGGAGAAGAGAACCACATAATTTCCTACCTATTTTCTTCGATTAACTTTAAGTTGTTTCCCTACTTGCTTATGAAGGAGGTTTGTTGAGTTGGTTTACTGTACTTCCAATGGCGCTTGTCGTTTTTAAGAACGAGGAGTCTTGAGAGGCTAGTTGTTGGATAATGTTAATGTTCGTAGATGCGTGTGAGAGGATAATTTGTCCATTTTGTCGAGCAGTGACTAATTCATCTTGAATATTTGATCTTTGAGCGGAGTAGTTCTGGTTTTGGTTTTGTACTCGAGTAATTTCGTCTTCCTTGCCTCCAGCACTTACAACAGCAAATTTGATTTGATTAGTTGCTTGGTTTAATTGTTGTTGGATATTAGTATTATCATTTAATTGTTGTGATTGAGTCAGAACTGTTTGTTGTCGAATTTCAATCGCTTGTAGGAGAAGCTCGTAAATACTAAAAAGCAATGCCCCAATAGGAGGTGTGTTTAATGGATCTAAAGGAGGAAGTTGAGCAGCCTGCGCCGTTTCTTTAGATGCTATCGAAGCTGTAGATGCGGTGCTGATAGGTTGTATTGTCATAATAGAAAAATTTTTAGTTTTATTTAGTTTTATTTTACCAATAAACAAAGCGTTTTATTAAATAATAAATTCAATCAATAATTTGATTTGTTTAATAAGTTGTTTTCCTTTAGCAACAAATAGAATTAAAAAATTTCGCAGGGAAAGTAAAAAAGTTTTGATCTCTAAGGTTTAGAGTTTCTAAAGAAAATAAAGGACTTGTTATCAATCAATGAATTGGTGATAGGGGCCTTTAGCTAGAGAGGAGAAGGAAGTGTCTGGAAACGAATGTGACGACGGGACAGGAACTTTCGATGAGGATGTGAGTGCTTATGTATTGGTGACTTGCGGGCATGCGTCTTCAGATGGTAAGATGAAAGTAGAGATGACCTACGAGGGAGATCCTGCTGTGATTAGCTATTTATTAACTAAGGCTCAAGATTCTCTGGAAGAATCTTAGGAGTATTCTTGTATGGGATTTGAGGCCATGCACGTTTTTAATAAACATCTTTATCGAAAAGTCTATCAAGGATTTAGATGGGAAACTTTGTTGGGTAGATGTAGGTCTTTTTCAATAGAGTGGGTATTTCTATCATCTATAGTTTTGATTTTCTGTGGATTAGGTTGTGCTTCTATCGTGGATGCAACGTTACTTCTGTTAACGATGTGTTTCTCTGCTTTAGCTTTAGTTGCTTCTGTTTATTTCCGGTTTTGGGGATATGGTGTAGTTTCTTGTTTATTTCTATCTGTATACTATTATAAGTACATCGCTACTTATTCTTCATTATTGTGGGCTTTAGGGCTATCTACAGCCTTTTTATTATCTTGGGGAATTTTTGTTTTTGGCATATCCCTTATCGATGAAGAAAATGATGAACAAAAACAAAAATATGATCAGCTATCAAACGAGTATACGGAGATTCAAGTAGCTTACGATAAAGTAGTTCATGATAAAGCTATGGCGTGTGAATTTTTAGAAAAACGTGCGCAAGCTTTAGAATCTGAGCTTCAAGAATACCGGGCTTTGCTGCAAGCTTCTTGTAAGAAGCAGGAGCATATGGCTTTAGACTTGCAGATTCTTGCTGATCAGAAAAATAGCTGGTTGGAAGATTATGCTGTTTTACATAATGAATATGTTCGTCTTGTAGCTGGAGATGAAACAACTTCTGTATTTTCTTGGGTATCTGGGAAAGAAACTTTTTCCAGTAACGAAAGTAAGGATGCTGAGCTATGGCTCCGCACTTTGCGAGAAAAAGATGAGAAGGTGTCGTCCTTAGAAAATAAGCTTATTGAAGAAAAATTACTGAGAACAACCCTAGAAGAGGAATGTCATAGTCTTAAGTCTCATGTTCAAGAAGTCGATCAACTGCGTGTACGATTAGAAGAGTGTCAGAATTTTTTACATCAAAAAGATGAGGAAATTGCACAATTAAATGCTCTTGTGAACGAACAAAAAGCTATCGTTATTGAAACGCCGGCTATTGATGTTGAGCTTAAGTCTTATAAAGATAAATATTTGCAGCTAAGAGAACAGTTTGCTGAAAAAACAGAGACGCTAGCAGAAGTTCGTAAGGAGCTTTTCTTAGTTCGTGAAGAGTATCTTGCTTTACAAAAGCAAGAGGAAATCACCTCGAGCTTTGCAGATATGAAAGACATCGAGATGATTCAAAATCTTCTAGCACATATAGAAGGGTTAGAAGAAGAGATTACTTCTCTAGAAGAGTTAGTATCTCATAACCTGTCTCAGTAATAAGCAGGGTGTGCTCCCATTGTGCGCTGGGCTGGTTATCACAAGTTCTTGCTTCCCAGTGATTTCTAGGATCGATAATTCCTTCTTTTTTCCCAACATTGATCATAGGTTCTATGGTGAATGTCATTCCAGGAGCTAATAGTATATTACTACGGTTCCTGTAATGAGGGACGTAAGGGTTTTCATGGAATTTTATTCCTACTCCGTGCCCTACGAACTGATCGACAATAGAAAATCCGTAAGTATCGGCGCAAGCTTCTATAGCTTCGCCAATTTCATATAGGGGTAGGTTAGGTTTTAACACAGCTATAGCTGCGTTTAGACAATCTAAAGATGCTTGACATACACGTTTTTTTATGTCTGAGACCTCTCCAATCATTACCATGCGGCTGCAATCGCCATAATATCCATCAACAATGCAAGAAACGTCGATATTCATAATATCGCCGTTCTTCAAAGGATTGTTATTAGGAATCCCGTGACAGATCACTTCATTAAGTGATGTACAGATTGTTTTTGGAAAAGGTGGGGTTCCATAGTTTAAAGGTGCGGGGATCGCATGATACTCTTTATGTAATTTGCGAGAGAGTTGATCTAACTCTTCTGTAGTTACACCTTCTTTAGATGCTTCACAGAGAGCATCGAGGATGCGAGCAGTGATTTGGCACGCATAACGGATTTTTTCGATTTGCTCAGGAGTCTTTAAAATAATATCGTATTGCGACGCGTAATATTGTTTTTGTTGTTCCCAGGACACTTGAGGAGCCTGAGGATAGTGGCAATGTTTCCACTTGCGTTTGCTTCCACACCAGCAGGGATCATTTCTTTTCATTTCACTACACTACTTAATATAAAAACCTATGTTAAACGCGATGGAAATACCTTTAAGCATGAGGTTTGCAGACATTAATAATAAGGCAACACTGAACAATCTTTCTAAGGCAACTAAACCGGAAGATCCGAGGATACGATTGAAAAAACTCGAGCTCAATAAAGTAAATACAGATAGTACCCAAGCTATAATCATAGCACCAAGAATAAGTTCTTTAGAAAACAGATTTTCTTCCATATAGCTAAGCAAAGCAGTAATTACCGCAGGCCCGGTGATTACAGGGAAGGCTAGAGGAAAGAAGATAGGTTCTGATTGAGGTTCAGATGAATCAGATTCTACAGGTGGGGGGACCAGCATCATTTTCAATGATACTGAAAATAACAAAACACCACCGATGAATTGAAATGCATATAAGGAGATGTCAAGAAATTGGAAGAATTTTCTTCCAAAGGTAACAAAAAGTAATAGGGTAGCAAGAGCAAAGACACATTCTCTAAGAATGATATGCTGTTGTCTTTTCGCAGAGTAGCGCTTCAACAAGGACACAAAAACGGGAACAGATCCCGGAGCGTCAAAGAGTACGTAGAATAACAAGCTAAGATTGATAAGAGTTAACATAAGACGTCTCTTTTATAAGAAGGCTAGTTGTAATCCGGACATAAGTAACTGTGTACCTACAATTGTCGCAAAAAGACCAAGTACTGTTTGTATAGCAAGAAGTGGCTTGGTCTTTTCTTTTCCCCCACCAATAAAAACTTGTAGGATGATCGTTGTTAGGGAAATAAGGAACCAAGAAAGAATGAGAATAAGAGAAACAGAAGCAAAGCTATAGCGCTTGCCTATTAAAGTACAGCAGGCAGCTAGCCAAGAAGGTCCGATCATCAGGGGCAGAGCAATAGGTGTTACCATGGATAAGGAAGAGGGAGAGGTAAACCCTTTCCAGCTATTTTCTCTACTTAAATTTAAAATAGCCCGGATTCCTGTTAGAGTGACGGCGATTCCCCCTACAACTTTTATGGCACATAGAGGTGTTTTTAGCACATAGAGAGTACCCAAAGCGGCCTGGTAAAGAGCGAACATACTAAAGAGAGCAAATACACTTTCTCTGACTAATAGAGATAAACGCGCCTTTCTGGAATAAGGAGCAAGTACATGGTTTAATACTAAAACATTAGTTAAAGCATCTGTTGCAAATAATAATATGCAAGCTTGGGATAATAGAAAATAAATAGTGTCCATGGGAAGAATTTTTATATGCTAAGGCTATTATTTTTCAAGGTAATCAACTAAAGAGAGGAGAAACCTGGAAATTGTAGAGGAGGCAGGGTAAATTATCTTATGATAGATGAATCGATAGCAGACAGTATAGAGCTCTATAGTAAACCTTTTTCTTCTATTCTTTTATTTGGTCCTCCTGGAGCTGGTAAAGATTTATTGGGAAATTTTATAGCCCATGGGGGTAGTCAGGTTTATGTTTCTCTTGGGGATATTTTCCGCCGTTATCCTATAGGGTCTCCCATTCGCCAGCTGTTTCATAAATATGCAGTTTCTGGATCTTTGATTCCAGATGAAGATGTTGTTGCCGTGTGGAATTACTATGTTCAGGGACTAGTCGCTACTGGACAATTCCTCCCAGATCGTCAAGATTTGCTTATTAGCGGTCTGCCAAGGACAGTAGGTCAGGCAAAACTCCTTGATTCCTATATCATGGTACGTCATGTAATTATTTTAGAGGTGCATGAAGAGGTGAAGTTGCTCGAGCGTACGCAACAATCTCTCTATGCTAAGGGAAGAATTAACGAGGTCGGTATTGAAGTATTGCAAAAGCGTTTGCAATCATATCAAAAAGATATCGATGCTATCATTCAACACTATCCTATTCATAAGGTTTCTCGTATTAGTGCTGACCAGAAACCGATGGAAGTGCTTCGAGATGTCCTATTTCGGCTTGCTCATGTATTTTCTCATCCTGGCAAACCTGTGAATTAGACGGGTATATGTGATCTAGAGAGAAGCTTGTAATCTTATCTGCCAAGTTCGGGTAACGGTGAACTATAGCTTGTAATAAAGCATTTGTGAGTTCTTTGCTCAGTGGTTCTTGAGATTTTGCAAGTAAAGGGAGAGTTGCTTCCCATTGAAGAAGTTCATCTTTAACAATTTTAGGTGTGTCCGGTGTCGCTTTAAGATATGCTTGAAAGGCTTTCTTAGGGTGTTGTTGACAGTAATGAATACTTTGTTGAAGAGCTCTTTGTATTGCCTCGACAATTTCTGGAGATGTGGCTTTCGTATCTTTTTTTCCACATAAGAGAAGTTGAGGGCCAGTAGGAAGACCGTAGGAATCGGATAGGAAACAGCCTACAGGCATGCCTAAAGTATCTAGCTTAACACCTTCAATATTATAAAAAGCTCCATAGAGAAAATCGATTTTCTTCAGTAACATGGGGGAGATTAAATCAGAGCTAACATTGCGTACCTCTGAGGGAACAACCCCATGTAGGCGTAACGTCTCTAATAAACAAGAAAGATCTCGCGAGTTGTTTAGGCAAAACCCTAAAACTTTATTGTTTAGGTCTTTGAATTTTGAGATGTTATCTTCTTTCCTATAGATAAATCCTTGCAAAGTAGAACCGATTAGCGATCCGACTATTTGTACAGGAGCTCCTTGAAGAGAGGTTTTTATTGCTCCAAGAGCATGATAGAGAGTCAGATCTACCTGTTCGAATAGAACATGGGGAATAACAGCTCCGGTATCAGTACTTTTTTGAATATGTAAATCTATACCTTGATTCTGGAAAAAGCCTTTAGAAACCCCTACATACAAGGGAATGTGGTTAGGATTGGGAGTCCAATCTAAAAGCAAAGTTATAGGAGTTAGATTACTGGGTTGTGTGTGTTTAGTTTTGATTTTCCATATAGGAAGAATAAGTAAGGGAATAAGTAACATAGCCAATTTTCTACTTGGCAGGCGAAGTTTTTTTATTGTTATCTCTATGCGAAATAGAGCAAAGATCAGTTTCTCGCTTAGTAAAATTCCTTGAAATAGGATGAAAGTTACCGTTGTTAGAGCAAACAATCCTGAAAAGGTCATTTCCATATCATAATTTCTTCGGCTTTCTAAAATAAGAATGCCGAGACCTGATTGTGAAGCTACCCATTCTCCAGCTATAGCGGCAAATCCTGCAGATCCCATAGCAATTTTTAACCCTGAAAATATATGAGGAAGAGCATGGGGGAGGCGTAGTTTAATGAAGGCTTGTCGTTTTGTTGCCTGATGTAGCGTAAACTGCTCTAAAAGCTCTGGGGGGGTGGATGTGATCCCCTGATAGATCGTTATTGTTAGAGGGAAAAAGACAGTAAGAGCCGTAGGAACAATGACAGCATTTAATCCCCAGCCAAACCACAGCACAATTAACGGTGCTAGGGTGAACATGGGAGTGCATTGTACCAGTATGAAAAATGGATTTAAGAGATCTTTTGCTAGCTTGCAGGTTAGCATAAGGATAACCAAGCCTATCGACAAGAATAGCGCTAAAAAGAATCCTCCTAAAATACCTCGCAGAGTATACCAGGAAGAAGAAAGGATAAGATTCATAGAATCTGAAAAATTCGCTGCTATTTTTGATGGAGGCGGACAGAGAAAGGAAAATGATGCGTTATTTCTAGCAAAAAATTCCCAAAACAAAATGAAAAGAGAAATAGTTAGAAAGTAACACAAAAACTTTGTTTTCATTTTGTAATGTAGAGGAAAGAAATAATAAAGAAATCATAAGGGAATAGAATATATGCGGCAAGAAAATGATAGTTTAGGAATTGTAGAAGTCCCTGAAGATAAGTTGTATGGTGCGCAGACAGCGCGCTCTCAAAAATATTTTTCTTGGGCTCCTGAGGTTATGCCTAAAGAAGTTATTCGAGCTTTAGTTTTGATCAAACAATGTGCTGCTAAAGCCAACCATGATCTAGGGTTTTTAGATTCAAAATATTGTGACATGATTGTTTCTGCTGCTTCTGAGATTCTTGAAGGCGGATTTGAGGAGCATTTTCCTTTAAAGGTATGGCAAACGGGCAGCGGCACGCAATCCAACATGAATGTAAATGAGGTTATTGCTAATTTAGCTATTCAACGTCATGGAGGGGTTGTAGGTAGTAAAACACCGATACATCCTAATGATCATGTCAATAAATCCCAATCTTCGAATGATGTTTTCCCTACAGCTATGCATATTGCTGCGGTGATTAATCTGAAGAAAAAGCTCATTCCCGCTATGGATCATTTGCAAAGGGCATTAGATGCTAAGGTAGCTGAATTTCGTGACTGCGTAAAGATAGGAAGAACACATTTAATGGATGCTGTTCCTATGACATTAGGACAGGAGTTTTCTGGTTATAGTAATCAGATACGTCAATCCTTAGAGAGGGTAGCGTTTTCCCTTACGCATATGTATGAGTTAGCTATAGGGGGAACTGCAGTAGGTACGGGATTGAATGTTCCTAATGGATTTATAGATAAAGTGATCCACTATTTGCGTCAGGAAACCGGAGAGCCTTTCGTTGCTGCATCGAATTATTTCTCAGCATTATCTAACCACGATACGTTAGTAAATGCTCATGGTGTTTTAGCTACTTTAGCTTGTGCTTTAACAAAGATAGCTACGGATCTAAGCTTTTTAGGATCTGGTCCTCGGTGTGGTTTAGGAGAGTTGCTATTTCCTGAGAATGAGCCGGGATCTTCAATAATGCCGGGGAAGATCAATCCTACACAGTGCGAAGCTTTGCAAATGGTTTGTGCTCAGGTTATAGGGAATAACCAAGCAGTAATCATGGGGGGAAGTCGAGGAAATTTTGAACTCAATGTGATGAAACCTGTAATAATTTATAACTTTTTACAATCTGTGGATATTCTTGCGGGAGGTATGCAGGCTTTTGCAGATTACTTTGTTTCAGGTTTGCGTGTGAATAAACCTCGTCTTAAAGAGTATTTGGATAACTCTTTAATGCTTGTTACAGCTTTAACTCCAGTTTTAGGATATGATAAATGCTCGAAAATGGCTTTAAAAGCTTTCCATGACAATATTAATTTAAAAGAAGCCTGTATACAAATGGGTTATCTATCTGCAGAAGAGTTTGACCGCCTTGTTGTTCCCGAATCTATGGTGGGAAAATTTTAATGAGAGGCTTTGCTTTCTAAATTGATCAAAGCTTGAGCAAATAAGAGAGCGCTCTTCGTATTCGAGAAGATATGATCAACACCGATAAGCTCATCCAAATGATAGCGTTTGAGATCGCTTAGCGGTGTTTTTTTCACTCCTGCTAAAAGCAAGAGCGTCCCTTGGCGATCGCATTCTAAAAAGAATTCTTCTAGAGCATGCATAGCGGAGGCGTCAATTGTAGGCACGCGACTCATACATAATATGAAAATCTTTGGCGGCATTTCTATTTCATTGAGAAGATTTTTCAATCTATCAGCAATTCCAAAGAAGAAAGGCCCGTTAATTTCATAAATTTCTGTATGTGCAGGAACTTCAGATTTAGAAAAGAAATTATCATCTTTTGCCTGCTTATTCTCATCAAAATATTTTGCTGTAGATATCACGTCAGACAGATCACTCATCTGTTTCATGAATAGAAACGCGGCAAGCATCATACCCACTTGCACTGCAGAAGTGATATTCGTCATAACCGTAAGGATAAAGACGGTTAGAAGAACAACAACGTCTTTTTTAGGAGCAGTGAATAAATGAATAAAGTGATGTATCTCACTCATATTCCAAGCAATCAGAATAAGAACAGCGGCCAAACAGGTAAGAGGAATTTTTACTGTTAGTGGTGCTAAAGCTAAAAGAATAACACAGATAAAGGCTGAGTGAACCAATCCTGCTATAGGAGTTGTAGCTCCAGATTTAATGCTTGCTGCAGTTCTTGATAAGGAACCTGTTATAGGCATACCGGCAAAGAATGATGTACCAATATTTGCGATACCTTGTGCAACAAGCTGGCAATTGGATTGATGTCTCCATCCTGTCATACCATCAGCAACTACAGCTGCAAGTAGAGTTTCAATACCGGAAAGAACGGCAATAGTTAAAGCTTCCGGCATAAGCTGTAAAATTTTTGTCAGGCTAAGATGTGGGAACGAAGGCATAGGTATCGATTTTGGAAGAGCTCCGTAACGACTGCCAATCGTAGGAATATCGATGTTTAGTAACCACACTAGTGTTGAAGCTACGATAATAGCGATCATGACTCCTGGATATCGCGGCTTATAATTGCGGAAGTAAATCATGATGAGTAGGGTGAATAACCCTACGGCAAAAGCTTTACTATCCCAGGTCCATAGATAATCCCAGTAAGCTATCCATTTAGCAATGAAGTCTGTAGGAACGCTATCTCCCATTTGCAGACCGAAAAAGTCTTTAATTTGAGAGGAGAAAATGATAACAGCTAATCCCGTTGTCAATCCTGTAACCACGGGGTAGGGCATATATTTAATGAAAGTTCCCAGTCCTGTAAGCCCAAAGGCTACCAGGAATACCCCTCCCATTAGGGTGATTGTGAATAACCCCTCGACTCCATATTTTGCCGAAATACAATAAAGTATAGAGATGAAAGCGCTTGTCGGGCCCGATATAAGAACACGGCTACCGCCTAAAGCAGAGGCTATAAACCCTCCGATGATCGAAGCTAATAAACCTTGAATAGGGGATACGCCCACACCGATTGCAATAGCAATAGCGAAAGGAAAAGCTAGAACGCCTACAGTAAGTCCAGCTAAGAAATCTTTTTTAAATGTATTAAAGGTATAACCATCCTTAATACATGTGTAGAGCTTAGGAACAAGATGTTTAAACGATAAGGCGACTTTCACTAGACTCCTAACGTGGGTGCAGAACTAGAGAACTTTATTATTGTTCTGTTCTTTAGTATCTTTGTCAAATAGTTCGTTATGTTTATAGAGGTTTTGTCTTATTAAATCTAAGTTTCAAGAATATAGTATTGCCATACAAAACGGAGCTGAATAACAAATTTTTGATTTTAGTATATAACAAAGAAATGCTTTTCTTAATCTAGAACTATTTTTCCTACTTTACCTAACCCGTAAATAGGAGTACACTAGTTCGTAGAATTATTTTTGAGGTCATTATGTTGAAATTCCAATTGTGTGCTCTGTTTTTATTTGGATACATCGCGATTGTTTTCGAGCATATTGTGCGAGTGAATAAATCTGCCGTGGCTCTTGCTATGGGAGGTTTAATGTGGCTAGTTTGTTTTTCTCATATACAACATGCGGATCACATGATTCTAGCTGAAGAAATTGCTGATATGGCTCAGGTAATCTTTTTTTTATTCGCAGCGATGGCTATTGTTGAACTTATAGATGCACATAAGGGATTTTCGATAATCGTACGGTGTTGTTATATACAGTCTAGGACCTTACTCCTTTGGGTGCTTATAGCACTTTCTTTCTTCTTATCAGCAGCCTTAGATAACTTAACATCTATCATCATCATTATTTCCATTTTGAAGCGGTTGGTGAAATCTCGAGAAGATCGTCTGCTTTTAGGGGCTATTTGTGTTATTAGTGTGAATGCTGGAGGTGCTTGGACACCTTTAGGAGATGTAACAACAACAATGCTATGGATCAATGATAAAGTCACTTCTTGGGGAATTATTCGCGCTTTATTTGTTCCTAGTTTGGTTTGCGTTCTTATTGCCGGGGTTTGTGCGCAATTTATGCTTAAAAAGCGCACTACAGGAATGATCTCTAAGGATGTTGAGATAGAAGGTTCTCCTAAAAAAAGTGGTTTGATCATTTGTATTGGTCTAGGATCCTTATTGATGGTTCCTGTCTGGAAAGCTTGTTTAGGAGTTCCTCCATTTATCGGAGCTTTACTAGGACTCGGTCTTGTTTGGTTGGCTAGTGATTGGATTCACTCCCCCCATGGTGAAGATCGCTATCATTTGCGTATCCCTCACATTTTAACGAAGATCGATATCTCCTCAATTACCTTTTTCATAGGTATCTTGCTTGCTGTCAATGCTTTGACTTTTTCCAATGTTCTTTCCGAACTTTCAATGAGTATGGACAGGATATTTTCTAGAAATGTTGTCGCTATTTTTATTGGTCTTATTTCAAGCGTATTGGATAATGTTCCCCTTGTTGCTGCGACTATGGGTATGTATCAAGTCCCGATGGACGATACTTTATGGAAGTTGATTGCTTATGCGGCAGGTACTGGGGGAAGTATTTTAATCATAGGATCGGCTGCTGGAGTTGCCTTCATGGGTATCGAGAAAGTTGATTTTCTATGGTATTTTAAGAAGATCTCTTGGATTGCATTGGCTAGTTATTTTGGCGGTCTTATTTCATACTTTATGCTCGAGCGCATTGCTATGTTGTTTTGAGTAGGTTGTCTCAAGGTTAAAGAATTTTTTTGAAAAACTTTGTTTTAATAAAATCTTTATCCCCCTATCATACCACCTCCTTATAAACATTCTCTATTTGGAAGAGAGGTAAATATGAAAGTGAAACAAATTACAGCCTTGATTTGCTCCTTAGTATTAGGTTTTCAAATTTCAGGTTCCGCTAAGACTTTAGTTCAAAAAAATGCATGTTCTGACTTGGATTTTTTGGAACACTTACTTGATGTTAAATATGCTCCTAAAGAGTGGAAACATAAGCTTTTTCATTGGGATTTGAAAGATGCAACGGATCAAGCACGTTTAAAATTGTGTATTGAGGAAAATCCTTCAACAAGCTACTGCCAAGGAGTTCTTGCAGAATATATCTCTGATTTAAAAGATTTTCATGCCGGGATTACTTTCTTCCGCACAGAGAATTCTCATCTACCTTATACGGTTAAGTTAAGCAATTCTCGCAGATGCTTTATTGTTGATGTGCATACGTATAACTCTGAAATTTCTGTAGGTGATGAAATTTTAGAGATGGACGGTATGCCGATTATGGAGGTAATCGAGAGTATACGTACTGGTAGAGGAGCTCTTTCTGATTACGCTGCAGCTGCACGAACACTCTTTTCTCGTTCTGCTGCCTTAGGCCATCAAATTCCTATGGGAGTGGCAACATTAAAAATTCGTCGTCCTAGCGGTTTAACGCGTACGGTAAAAGCTAAATGGCGCCATACGCCTGAATATATTCAAGATCTATCTTTAATATCTCCTTTAGTAAAAGATCCTATCATCCAGATGAGATCTAGCCGTGCTTGCCCTTTATTATCTAGTGCTTCTGAAAATTGTTTATTCACAAACGAAATGGTTCCTTATTTCTGGAAGGAATTACGTCAGCAATATAAACGTGGTTTAAGTAGTGATTACAATATCGGAAGTAAAAGAGGTTTCTTACCTGATTTTGGACATGTGACATGGAAAGCTAAAAGTGGTCCTTACCATGCTTATGTGTTCACCTGCACCGATAATCATGGACAGTCTCACAGTATTGGATTCCTTAGGATTTCTACATATTCTTGGACAGATATGGAAGATCGTACTGCTATGAATATGGAATCCCCATGGGATGACTTCAGCGAGATCATTAGTGTTTTACAAGAGAAAACCGAAGCTTTGATTATCGATCAGACAAACAATCCTGGTGGTAGTGTCTTCTATCTTTATGCATTGATTTCTAGATTAACAGACAGACCTTTAGAAACACCTAAACATAGAATGATTCTCACTCAAAGTGAAGTACAATCTGCAGTACAATGGTTGAACCTTCTTGAAGGAGTTGAAACCGATGAGCAAGCAAGAAATGCTCTCGGTGAGGATATGGAAGGTTATCCTATCGATATGAATGCGGCAGGATATCTACAGACATTTTCTAATACTGTTTTAAAATGTTGGGCAAATGGGGATATTAATCTCTCTACACCTATGCCTTTGTTAGGATTTGCTAAAGTACATCCACATCCTGAACATCGTTATACACGTCCTATCTGCGTCTTAATCAATCAGGAAGATTTCTCCTGCGGAGATTTATTCCCTGCGATTATGAAGGATAGCGGTCGAGCTCTTATTGTAGGAACGGCCACAGCAGGAGCCGGAGGTTTTGTCTTTAACGTAGAGTTCCCTAATAGAACAGGCATTAAAAGTTGTTCTTTAACAGGATCTCTAGCAGTAAGACCTGACGGTTCTTACATAGAGAATTTAGGGGTCTCTCCTCATATATTCTTAGATTTTACAGATACGGATGTACAAACAGGAAAATATTCTGATTACATTAGCACTGTGAAAAGTTTAGTTCTTGATCTTATTGAAAGAGAAGCTGATAACAAAGCTTCTTAATTTGGAAGAAAAAATAAATATCTGTTATATTAGTAACCTTTAGAAAAAGACAAAAATCTTTTTCTAAAGGTTTTTTTTAGCATTGTATCCATGTTTGGAGGGAAGATATATGCGTAGGGTTATATTAAATAATCCTAGAGGGTTTTGTGCTGGGGTAGTTCGCGCTATTCAAGTGGTAGAGACTGCTTTAGAGAAATGGGGAGCCCCGATTTATGTGAAACATGAAATTGTTCATAACCGACATGTAGTAGATGATCTCAAGAGGAGAGGGGCGATCTTTATCGAAGATCTTAGCGATGTTCCTTCTGGAGAAAAGGTTGTTTATTCTGCTCATGGGATTCCTCCAGAGGTGCGCGAAGAGGCAAGAACTCGGAATCTTTTTGATATTGATGCGACTTGTGTTTTGGTAACTAAGATTCATTCTGCGGTGAAGCTTTATGCAAGCAAAGGTTATCAAATTATTTTAATAGGGAAGAAAAAGCATGTGGAAGTTATTGGGATTCGCGGAGAAGCTCCTGAAAGTGTTACCGTGGTAGAAAAGGTAGAGGATGTAGCTAATCTTCCTTTTGAAGAGAGTGTCCCTTTGTTTTTTGTAACTCAAACGACGTTAAGCTTAGATGATGTTGCTGAAATCACCCAGGCGTTAAAGGTGCGTTATCCGCATATCATCACTTTGCCGAGTTCTTCTGTATGTTATGCTACACAAAATCGTCAAGAAGCTCTACGTTCGGTATTGCCTAAGGTGAATTTCGTTTATGTTATTGGAGATGTGCAAAGCTCTAACTCCAATCGTTTACGAGAAGTTGCTGAAAAAAGGAATATTCCTGCTAGATTAGTGAATAGCCCGGATCATATTTCTGATGAGATTTTAAATTATTCTGGTGATATTGCAATAACAGCAGGAGCGTCAACTCCCGAGCATATTGTTCAATCTTGTATTTCTAGGTTAAAAGAGTTAATACCCGATTTACAAGTTGAAGAAGATATATTTGCTATAGAAGATGTCGTATTTCAACCGCCTAAAGAGCTCCGTAATTAAAAAGTCTTCATTCTTACATATATTGCGAGTAGGAATGCATAGAATAATATTCTCTATTAGAGAATATATCTATTTATCCTTCTCACTCTATATGAAATATCCAAAACTCATCGTATATGATTTAGCGAAGTTTTTTTATTCCTTATTCAGAAATCCCTACAGGAAGTTACGCCGTTCTCCACAATCTTCATTGCTAAAGGAAGGAAATGTTTATGGAGAGACCCCTTGGTCAGCATTAAACAAAGTCAGTAGGGAATTCGGAGTTACTTCTCAAGATGTTGTTTATGATTTAGGCTGTGGACTAGGGAAAGTATGTTTTTGGTTTTCCCATATTCTGAGATGCCAGGTTGTGGGTATAGATAACCAATCTACGTTTATTAACTTTGCCTCTCGTATGCATAGGCTGTTGTCTGCACAGCCTACAGTGTTTTTTCAGGAAAATTTTCATGAAACAGAATTGTCACAAGCTTCTTGCGTCTATTTTTACGGCTCGTCGTATTCTTTAAAAGTGTTGAAAGGTGTCCTCATAGCTTTAGAAAAGCTAAAGTCAGGAAATATGGTCATTAGCATTTCCTTTCCTCTAGACTCTTTACCCGATGGAGATATGCTGTTTTACACAGAGAAAAGTTGTGATGTTACTTTTCCTTGGGGTAAGACAAAAGCATATAAAAATATACGAAAGTAAATACCCTCTATTGATAAAGGCTGCGAACAGCATCGTGTTCTGTTTGTAGTATTTGTAGTAAGAAATTATCCATATTTTTCCAGTGGTCCTTTACCTCTTCGATAGAACGGGTGATTTCGTCATGTTCTATACGGAATATTTCTTTATAGTTTTCTGCAAATGTTCGTGACGCAGTTTCTTTCAGCTCATAAATTTTTGATGAGGTCTCTGTAAGCTGCGATAGGGAAGTACAAATTTTACCAGCACTTTTAAAGAATGTTCGTGCTGTTGCTTCTTTCCATAATCCTGTATGTTTTTGAACGAATCCTAAAATACGTTTTCCAGAGATCTCTCCAAGGAGTGGAGAAGCCGCTCCTATGATTCCTAAAGTTGCTGTGGCAATTCCCAACCACTGCGCCATCTTAGCTTGACTTTCGTAACTTTCAATCAGCTCCCTAGCTTTTTCCAAAAGATGCTTCCTAGCTTCTAAACGAGCAAGATTCTCTTGTTCTCTGCTATTTAACATCAGCTTCATAATTTCTGCGCAGATTCTAAGGACATCTAGATTGGATACACGCATGTGCAGTAAAGAGCTTAGCTGTGCTTCCGTAAGAGCAAATTCAATAATTTCATCAGGCAAGCTAGGAGATTGCGTATAGTGAGCAGCCATCTGATTAGAAAGTTTTTCAATAGCGAAATCTTTTTTCTGTTTATGATGTTGTTGCTCTTGGTCTTGTTGTCCCTGTTCTCCGTGCTCTCCTTTTCCTTCTTCTTTTTCTTGAGATTTTGCATTGAAACGTGGTTCTGCAATCTCTTTTTGTACATGGCTGAATAGCGCCATAGGACTGAGAGAAGATGTGGAAGGTTTTGGTAAAGATGGTGCAGATTTTTCAGCGTCTTCAGAAGTTCTCCCAGTATCTTTCGAGCTGTGCTCTTTTATGGTTTGCTTGTCATAAGTTTGCACTTCAACTTGCGTTTTGCATAAGGTAAGGGATGGTTTTTCCCCATAACCATCATCTTTAGATTCTGGTAGGTTTAAGATCACTGTTGTTGTTTTTGTTACGGCACTTTCGTCTTTAGGAGCTAAGCAAGAGGAAAATCCCATACTTGCTTGTGCTTTTTGTTCTTTTACAGAAGAAAAAGACGAGGAGAGTTGGTTAGTTTGTCGTAAAGCTGGATTCTTATCAGCTGAGGAAAATGTATCCAGAGATTTTTGTGATGACAGATTCGGTAGAGATGAAGATTTCATCAGCATACCATTTTTTGCCATTAAGGTTTCTGAGGGCGCAGGTTTATTTTGTGAAGGAAGTTGTGAAAATACCGAACCTGATTGATTTAATAAGTTTAAACAAGCATCGGACATGGAACGTAAAATAGCCATTTGGCAACAATCAGGAACGGTTACCTTAGCATCTGTTGTTGAAGATGCTTCGGATCCTGATTCGGTCATTATCAAATCAAGTTCGGCATTCTCCGAAGTTGTAATCGTTGTTGTTGAACAAGATGCTGTCATGACATTCCTTAAAAAGAATTTACCTTAGGGCTTCCAGAAACGTTCTATCTATTTCTCTACACAACTGTAACACGCGTCCGAGATTTTCTAAAGAATCATGAATGCTTTCTATGAGTTCTTGAGTGCGAGCGACGTGATCATCCCTCTCAAAATTTAATAACTCTATTTTTGCTTCAAGAGTTAAATACCTGGCTTTGATTTTCGATAGCCGTGATTGTATCCAAAGCATACATCCACGTATAAGACCTAAAGCTCCTTCTACAGCGGGGCCGATTCCACTCATGATGCCTTCTGTGAGTTTAGAAAATCCGAGGCCTTCCGTCTTTAAAGAGACAAGCAAGAGTAATGTGGCTATGATATAAAGAGAGATTTGTATTGTTTTCAATATCTGTTGTTTTTTCTGTTTGTTCTTTCCTGGAAGAAGTTTTTCAATTTTTTCCCAGCCATTTAAAGTATCTAGTAAAGTCAGTACTAGCATAATGAGAGCACCGATTAAACCTAACCAGCAGAAAAGACCTCCACCCATAATGACGAGAGTGGCAGATGTCCCTACAGAAATCCATGGGAGGATCCATTCTATAACGGTCATTATTGAGCCCCAACGCTTTGCTTGTGCCTCCTTTTCTATGTATTTTTGGAGTTGTGTTATGCGTTCTGCATGTGTTGCTTCTAATTCCTTCTGGGTCGTTTCTACACAATCTTTATAGGATGCGTAGGCAGAAAAATCTGAAAGTATTCCTTGTTTTGTCAAAAGGTAACTTAAGGTAAATACACCAAGAGAAGGAGGGCTAATAACAGGAACAACAGAAGCTGCTCGCGTTTTGTGGTTTTTTTTGAATTTTTTAAAGAAACATTCTTGATGCTGCTGTTTTCCTGGATGCTCATCTTGTGATAATCCTTTACTGTATTTTCCTAGGGGCGATTTTAGAGTAGGACGTTCTTCTTCTTTGCTGCGCAGATCAGCATTCCGAGAAGAAAGAGATTCCTCCTCAGGCAGCATTTTATGTCCCAAATCTTCTGTAGATTCACGGAAGATCTCAGTTCTTTCTAAATTACGTTGGGTTTTTGGTTGTTCTTCAGATTGTTTAGGTTTAGGCATGAATAGAGATGCATCGGCGCGAGAGCTCTTTTCAGGTGCCTTTTCCTGAGTCTTCGGCATGATTAAATCTTTAAGAAGAGCTTGCATCGATTCTTTGGAATTTTTTTGCGAAAAAAGATTCCATGGTGAAGAAGATGATGACGACTGTGCTTTCTTTGGTAATTGCGATGCTAAAGAACTTCCAAAGTGTAAGATTTTCTCTCTAGCGCTCGCGAGAGTCAGCTGTTTATTCAAAACAGTCTTCCCTTCATTTTTTGTGAATACTGTTTTCGTCAGTGTCTCGGAAAAGAGTTTTAGAGATTTTCCTAAAGATTCTGGAGCTAGTGTGATTGAATATTTTATATCTGATAGCGCTTCAGATTGCTTAGGACTATCGGGAATGTAAGGCTGTTGATTTAAGAGAATCTCGGTAGATTGTGCGAGCCAAGAAGACATAGTCAGTTCCCTAAAGTTATGGGATTATGCGTGGTTTTTTATATCCAAGATTTCAGCTTTTAGTTCTTGGTAAGCGCTATGATGTTTTGCTCGTTCCCACGCAGCTTCTAAAGCCTTGCTTGCCTCTTCTTGTTGGTCCATGAGAGTGTAACAGATATAGGCATAATAGTGAGGATAGGGGTCTTTATCTCGTAATATTGCCGTTACCGCATAAGCATGTAAAGCTTGAGGATAAAGCTGGCTCATATGGAGAGAGGCTCCTAAAGAAAACCAGAATTTAGAAACAAAAGGATTAAAGAAGACTAACCAACGAAAAGTTTTACTACTTTCTTGATATTCTCGATTTAGGTAAGCGTTGTAACCTTCTTTATAAACACGTTCTAATTCTTCTGCAGAGATTTTGAAGATTTTCTGGTATGTATCTAATGGGAATTCTTTGCTTGGGAAATATCCTGATAGATAACTCTCCAAATCATCTGGAAAGGGGTAATCTTCTTTACTTGAGGAGGCTATTTTTTCTAATAAATAAGCTAAGTATGACATTACGGACGCAAATTGTAAATAAAGGTATCCATGAGTTCTTTGAGAAGTTTCAAGGCGTTGGAGCGTGCTTGGTGACATTGTGAGACTTCTTGAAGATGCCTTTGCATGTCTGTTCGTTCAAGCTGGGTGATTTTTTCCAGGTTTTCTTTACGCATCTGAATATTTTCTTTTAGAAGTTTTTTCTCTTCTTCAGACCATTGCAGAGTATCTGTTATCGTTACACCCAGTTTTTTTGCTTGATCCACGAGAGCTTTCATTTCTGAATCATCTCGCCAGTCAATAGCACCTTTTTCAGAGTTAATTTTAGAAATGAGCAGCATTAATGTGTCTACATTATCGGTACGCTCTTTAACGCGAAGATATAATTCTTGGGCTTCGGCTTCGGCCTGTCCCAGAATCCTTTCCATAAGTTTCATAAAACGTATGAATACGTTTTCAATCTTTGGAGTAGGAATTGGGGTAAATCCTGCTGGAGGAGTTGGAGCAGAAAAAAGTGCCATCGGAGATTGCGCTTTCTTCTTAAATGTTTTTTCTTCCTCAACATGAATTTCTCGAGATTGGCGTACCTCATTAAGATAGCGTAGATGCGCTACGGAGAGATCAGCAGGAACTGCTTCGGCAGAAGTCTTTGATTTATATTTTTTCCCCCTACCTTTTTGCTGATCATCATCATCATCTTGATGTTGGCCATCATGTTGGCGATCTTGTTTTTGATCTCGGTTTTCACGATCCTGCTGAGATTCTTGAGACTTTGTGGTGAAAATCTGCTGTTCTTTTTTCTCCGCAATAAAGGAATTGTGAGATTGAGAAGAAATTTGCTCTCCATCTTTTTTTGTTTGGGAGTGTTGCAGTATTCCTGGCGCCTGGGCAGCACGTTGGGCAAATTGTCCCGAAGTATGCTGCGGTGAGGAGGAACTTGTATAAGGCCGAGAATCAGGAGCCTTTGCAGAAGAATAGCGGACAGCGAGTTTCACGGCAGGTTGTTGTAATGCTTTCGGTGTGCCGTACGAATCTATTGTAGATCTTGGTGCTAAATCCTGTGGTTTGCATCCTTCTTGAGGAAGGCGCTGTTCTTGTTTTCCTAAACTTGAGGACTCTTCCTGTGTGTTTATAAGATCTGTAGTCTCTAAAGTTTGAAGAAGATCAGAGATGAGTATTTCAACTTCAATAGTTTCTGGAGAAAGGAAGACAAGATTATGAGCACAATCTTGTAAAGGATTGGCATTTTCTCCAGAAGCTGCAGAAATTTGCGCAAGGGCAAGAGCAACTAGAGAGTTTAAGGAAGCTGGTGTGGTTCCTTCGGAAGTGAATACGGAAAGCGCAACATCTCCTGCTGCAGTCTTTAAAATACTGGAAGATGTTGATGCTGAGGATGAAGAGGAGGCATCTTCCTTTAACGTCATGTTGGTAGAGGGAACTGCTGAAGGCAGGGGAGTGTTCATACTAATTTTCGCACGAATAAATTATGGGGATGTAGAAGCGATGAAAATTATATAAAACCCCATTTTCCTGCAAGTTTGATTATAAAAGGGTTAGGCGGTAGGAGAGAATGCTGAAGAATATGAGGATTTTCTATTTACAAAAACAGCAATAGGAACCAAAATGAGTCTGCTAACCATCATAGAATCTTTTTCTGCCCAGGTGGTGAAATTGGTAGACACGCTGGATTTAGGATCCAGTGCTTCGCGGCATGTAGGTTCAAGTCCTATCCTGGGCATTTCAATATAGCTTTTCTAAGACAATCATTAAATTCCTGTTCATAGTAAAATAAAATCTAGAGTTTTAGATTTTTTTTGAGGAATTTTATGAAGAAAATGCTTCTAGTTCTCACTTATTCTCTAAGTTGTTGTTTTTCTGTGGCTTTTGCGGAAAGTTTCCTTGCTTCGGGATGTACATCCTTAGTCAAGGCCGTACCTGTATCGGAATTACACTTCCAAGAGTCAACTGGTCACGTCCCCTATAGCTTCTATTATCCTTATGAGTATGAATACTATTACCCACAGACTTACGGGGAGTACACTGGAGCATCCCGGGGTAACGAAGATTGCTATTCTCGCTTTGAAGACGGTACTTTTTTCTATCATTGCGATTAAGGATTTCTCGGGTGGTAGGAGAGGAAGTTTTCCATTAACGTATCTGCAGCTACGTGTGTATAGATTTCTGTAGAGGCAATGCGGGCATGCCCGAGCATCTCTTGAATGATCCTGAGGTCAGCCTTGTTATCTAATAGATGCGTAGCAAAGGCATGCCTTAGAGAATGCGGGGAGACGCGTTTATGGGTTACCTGCTTTGCGTAGTAGTGGATTCTTCTCCATACACAAGAGCGTTCTAATCTATGGCCGCGTACGGAAAGAAATAGATGATGTTCTTCCGGGTGGAGCTTTTGGAAGGTTTCTCGAAATGGGCATAGATAGGCGTCAATAGCCTTGCAGGCGACTTTTCCTAGGGGAACAAGGCGTGTTTTGGAGCCCTTCCCTGTAACTCGTAGAAAATCATCACTAACGTCACTAATACATAAGTCGCAAAGTTCGGATACGCGAATCCCTGTGGAATAGAGGGTAAGGAGAATAGCAGTATCTCGAGCAGAGATTATAGGAGAGGTTTTAGATTGTTGGGCAGCAGATAAAAGGGCATCGACTTCTTTCGGAGTTAAAACAGAAGGAAGGCGTTTCCAAATTTTCGGATGTTCAATAAGAGGAGGATGATCAAGAAGCTTTGCTTCTTTAAGAAATCGGAAAAATACTTTTAAGGCAATCAGGCGACGCGCTAAAGTAGATTCAGCTTCTTTGCGTTTATGTAGCTGCTGAACAAACAGATACACGCTATCTTGGGAAATTTCTTCGGTTGATGTAATGGCGTTTATTTTTAGGAATAGGGTAATGTCCTGACAATACGCAGAAATAGAGTTGCGGCAAAGACCGCGATCTACAGAGAGAAAAAGAATAAATTGTTCGAGAATAACATCGCAAAACTGGGCTGAGGTCATAAAAATTAACTTCGGCTGGTTAGTTTTCAGTATAGATATTTAGGTAGTTTTTAAGCTAGAACGAGGTAGACGATGAATAAAAAAGGCTTTTTAGATAGCTCCTCAACAAAGATATTACAAGATTTGGCTGTGGCACCTATAGATTTAACAGCCCCAGGAGTAATTTCTAAAGAGCGTATAGAAAGGTTTTCCTTGTCTGTAGAGGGCTTTACATTAAGTTACGCTACGGAGCGTGTCGATGAGGGAATTTTATCTGCATTAGAGGATTTAGCTTCTGAACGTGGCCTTATAGAATCTATGCAGGCAATGCAAAACGGAGAAGTTGTCAACTATATCGAGAATTTTCCTAGTGAATCGCGACCTGCTTTGCATACGGCGACACGTGCATGGGTTAAGGAAAGCCCTTTACAAGGTAATGCTGAAGACATTTCTTTAAGATCAAAAATCGAAGCTCAACGTTTAAAGGACTTTCTCAATCGCTATAGGGATGTTTTTACAACGATTGTACAAATTGGGATTGGGGGGTCAGAACTCGGTCCTAAAGCTTTGCACTGGGCTTTAAAAGGCTGTTGCCCTTCAGATAAAAAAGTATATTTTGTCTCCAATGTGGATCCTGATAATGCTGCAGAGGTTTTACAAGAAATCGATTGCGCAAAAACTTTGGTTGTTACGGTATCAAAATCAGGTACTACATTAGAGACTGCTGTTAATGAAGAATTATTAGCAGATCATTTCTTAAAACAAGGATTGCATTTTCAAGATCATTTTATTGCTGTTACCTGCGAGGGTAGCCCTATGGATGATACAAGTAAATATCTTGAAGTTTTCCATATTTGGGATAGTATCGGAGGCCGCTATTCCTCAACATCTATGGTTGGCGGGGTTGTTTTAGGCTTTGCCTATGGATTTGATGTGTTTTTACAGCTCCTTGAAGGCGCAGCATCTATGGATCTCGCTGCTTTAGAACCTCGTATGAGCGAAAATCTTCCTTTATTATCGGCAATGTTAGGGATTTGGAATCGTAATTTCTTACGTTATCCCACCTCTGCTGTGGTTCCCTATGCTACAGGATTAGAGTATTTCCCTGCGCATTTACAGCAGTGTGGTATGGAATCTAATGGAAAGAGTGTTGCCCAAACCGGAGAGGTGATAGGCTTTGCCACAAGCCCTATTCTTTGGGGTGAGGTGGGAACAAATAGCCAGCACTCCTTTTTCCAGTGCCTTCATCAAGGTAGCGATATTGTGCCTATAGAATTCATTGGTTTTCAAGAAAACCAAAGAGGGAAAGATATCGTTATCGCCGGATCGAGTTCTTCTCAAAAGCTCTTTGCTAATATGGTAGCGCAGTCCATAGCCTTAGCAAAAGGACGGGAAAATACTAATCCGAATAAAAATTTTAGAGGAAATCGCCCTTCCTCTCTTCTTGTATCTGAAAGACTCACTCCCTACACTATGGGAGCTCTTTTAGCCTTCTATGAACATAAAATCGTCTTTCAGGGCTTTTGCTGGGGAATTAACTCCTTCGATCAGGAAGGAGTTACCCTGGGAAAAGATTTAGCAAACCAGGTTTTGCAAGTTATGCAAGGTCAGGAGAAAGAGGGAGCTCTTCTTGAAGCAGAAGCCTTGTTAAGGCTTTTTAACAATATTAAAAAATAAAAATTCCTCAGAATTTCGGGGAGACAAAACTTGTTTTCCCTGAATACTTTAATGGTTTTTTGTGGTACAATAGCACTTTCATTTTCTTAGATGGATGGAAATGCTATGTTTTTTATTCGTGTGCGTTCTGTAGGATTTTTAGATATTCATGGTGTTTTATCTACTCGTAAGGGAGAGCAGGTAATCAAATCTGGTACCGGAGTTTGGGTAGGAGCTCGAGGAGCTATTTTCTACCGCATAGCTTCCTAGCCTTTCTTTTTTTTCATTTTTTCGTTTCATAACTGTTCTGAAAGAAACAGAAATGTTTCTTTTTATCTTTTTTGCGCGTTAATATTTTTTGAAATTTTTTACTCTAGTTCCCCTGGTATTTTATCTTTTATAGAGGTTCTAAGTGGGAACTAGGGTTTGACAGAAACGTAAGTAAAGCATAAGTCTTGGTATAGAATTCAGATGCGGAGTATTGTGGATAAGAGTGTAGCGCTTTTGTTTATTTCGCCTCTTAATATGGTTGTAGCCGGGAATTATTCTTTTCGGTTATCGAAAAAAGACGCACTTGATTTTGTTTTTATTTAAAGATTATAGTGATTTTTTTAGTGAGGCATGATTATGAAACTAATGCGTACGGTTAGCGTTGCTGTGACGGGTGGAACAGGGCAAATCGCCTATAGCTTTTTGTTCGCTCTAGCTCATGGCGATGTTTTTGGTAGTGATTGCAGCATTGATCTTCGTGTGTATGATCTTCCAGGTTTAGAAAGAGCGCTCTCCGGTGTCCGTATGGAACTCGATGATTGTGCTTATCCTCTTTTACAATCGCTACGTGTTACAACGTCTTTAGAAGATGCTTGTGATGGTATTGACGCAGCTTTTCTCATAGGAGCGGCACCACGAGGCCCTGGAATGGAACGTTCGGATCTTCTAAAACGTAACGGAGAGATTTTTTCTCTTCAAGGTTCTGTGCTCAACGTGTGTGCAAAGCGTGATGCGAAGATTTTTGTCGTTGGCAATCCTGTAAATACCAATTGTTGGATTGCTATGAATAAAGCTCCAAAATTGAATAGAAGAAATTTCCATTCTATGCTGCGTTTAGATCAAAATCGTATGCATACGATGTTAGCACATCGTGCAGAAGTGCCTTTGGATGAAGTTACCAATGTTGTTGTTTGGGGGAATCATTCTGCAAAACAAGTTCCTGATTTTACTCAGGCATTAATTTCAGGAAAACCCGCTGTAGAAGTTATTAGCGACCGTGATTGGCTTGAAAATATTATGTTCCCCTCTATCCAAAATCGAGGAAGCGCTGTAATTGAAGCTCGTGGAAAATCTTCTGCAGGGTCTGCTGCTCGTGCTTTAGCAGAGGCTGCACGCTCTATTTTTCTTCCGAAGGATGGAGAGTGGTTCTCTAGTGGAGTATGTTCCGATTATAATCCTTACGGTATTCCTGATGATTTGATTTTTGGTTTCCCATGTCGTATGTTGCCCTCTGGGGATTACGAGATTGTTCCTGGATTGCCTTGGGATGCCTTCATAAAAAATAAGATTCAAATATCCTTGGATGAAATTTCTCAGGAAAAAGCCAGTGTCTCTTTGTTATAAGCGCAAGTTAGTGGGGTGATTTATGACTCGATCTTTTGACGTATTAAGTCAAAATGCTTTTAAAAAGATCTTTAATAAGCAGCGATTTCTTTTTGTTTTTTCTAGTTTGTGCTGTTTTGGTTTTGTTTTTGCCATATTTTTAAAACTATGCTCACAGTTTGTTCTTAGCTTTTCGCTATCAACATTAGGATTGGGAGCTTTTTTCTCTTCTTTTAGCATTATTTGTGCTTCTGGAGTGATTGTACAGGCACTGTTGAAACAGGAGTCTGCAGGGAGTGCATGTAAGGTAACCTCAGCATTTCATAAGAATTGGAAATCCCTATGGCTATCACTACTTGTTTCCATGCCATTTTTTATAGCCATGATTGTGGTAAGCACGGTAATTTTACTCTCAGTATTTTTGGGTTCTTTGCCGTGGGTGGGTAAGTTCTTCCATACCTTGTTAATTTTTATTCCTTACCTTTCGGCAACAACTTTGATTTTGCTATTTCTAGGTGCTTTTGTATCTCTATTTTTCTGCATACCAGCTTTAAGCGATCGCGATAGTATCGACTTCATGCAGCTATTGCGTTGTTTTCAGGGAAATATCTTGAATCAGTCTATTGGATTTGTCATAGCAGCAACACCTTTAGCGTTGTGTAGCTGGTTAGCTTTAGACTCGTTTTATTTGATGTCGCATTTAGTCTGTTTATCAGATATGAATACAGGCTCGTTTTTGATGGAAGTCTTGGTATTGGTCATGCCAATAGCTCTAATTCTTACACCCGCCGTTTCCTTCTTCTTTAATTTTTCTTTTGATTTTTACTTAGAGAAGCAAACCTCAAAAGAAAATCTGATTAGGGAGTGAATAGGAACTCTTTAGCTATATAAGCTGTAGATTGTTTTAATACAGCTTGAGCAAGCATATCTCCGGTAATGCCGTGATACAGTAGACCTTTGGATCCTAGAGCTCCTAGGAACCAAAGGTTTTCTTTTATTCTGCTAAGCAAAGGTAAGCGGGTAGAGCTTGATGAACGCATTCCTGCATAATAGTTGAGAATCTTGGCATCTTTAAGAGCTGGAAATAGCGAAAGAACAGGAGGCATGATCTCATTATAAGCAATAGTTTCGTCAGTAACAGGTTCAGGCTGGTTATGTTCGAAAGTTGCTCCTAAGATACACGTGTTTTTCTCAGTGTTTGCTACCATGTATTTATGCGCATTGATGCTAAATTGCGGCATGGCTAAATCTTCAGGCCAGGAAATTTCTATAAGCTGACCCTTTACATTAGATATGGGAAGATTTTGCAATTCAGGGAGGGCATGAGCATTAGCTCCTGGAGTGACAATAATATGATCGTAAAACTCTTCGATATCTTGAATATTTTCTATAAGCTCATCGTAAAATTGCGTGCCGAGATTAGCACAGGCATCCCAAAGACCGTTAATATAGGCAATGTTATTAATGGTGACGCCGTTCTTTATGAATAGGGCACCGAAATTAGCAACAATACCTGGAACTGTCGTTTCACACCGCGCCTTTTCCCACCATTCTACTTCATTAGGGAATTCTTCCACGCGTTTCATAAAGATTTCCGCCTGCTCGTCATCTACCGCAGGACGGATAATCCCTCGGGAAAGAACAATAGGGATGTTTAATGCTTTGCTGGCTTCTGTGATTAAGCCGTGGGTAGAGGTAATTCCTAAGTCCGCAAGGGGAGGTTTACTCGCCTTTTTTCCAGTAAAACCATGAAGGAGACCTGAAGATAATCCCGATGCGCCATGACCTAAAGGAACGGGATCAAAAAGATCTATCGTTGCTGTTCCCTGAGAATGTAGTAGCAAATGCCAAGTTACGGAAAGACCTGCATATCCTGCTCCTAAAACTGCTATACGCATACGTTTACCTTGAAATCGAGGATGTATTAAGAACTCTTCTCTATCTCCTAAGAATAAGAAAATAATACATTAAATAACAGAAGGGAATGTGAGAGAAAAAGAATGAGAACTAAAGAAAAAATGAGAGGGACCCGAAGGCCCCTCCCAAAGGGTGATTGGGATCGTTATAGACGAATTTTCTCCGTAGAAAAAAGAAAAATCGCTAATAACGCCAACAAAGCAATTATTATAATTTTTGTAACCTCTTTTTTTGCAAAAAATGTCTTCTCTCTTTTACTTTTCTTGCCGGCATCTATGTAAAAGGGAATGCCTAAAGCCAAGAGAATGACAGACATAAGCAGGTAATTTAAGCCTCCAGCATAGATCAACCAAAGGGAATAAATAACAGCAAAAAATCCTGTATATTTTGCGATGTAAGATTTGACGGGGCCTTTATTTGGATACTTTTTGTTTTTGCTAAACTGAAAAAGGAAAGCGGCACTTGCTAAATAGGCAGGTAAAACCATCACTCCTGTAATGCTCAACATCGTATTCCATGCGTTTGTTGAAAAATATACAAAAAGCATGGTGATTTGCATAAGAGCGCTGGTGATATATAACGAGAGTTTAGGGGAATGTTGCGCATTTTCTATAGCAAAGATCTCGGGAAATGTACCATTTGTTGCTGCAGTATAAGGGATTTCAGCAACAATTATAGTCCAAGATAACCAACTAGAGAGTATGGCTATAAGGAGACCTACGTTCATTAAAATTTCTCCCCATCTTCCTACAAGCATGCCTAACACCCCAGCTGTTGAAGGATTGGGAATACCAGCAAGTTGATATTGGAATAGGGATCCAAAAGGTAGAATAGATAAAAGGATATACACGGTTAAGCATCCTACGAAACCTAGGAGAGTAGCTTTCCCGACAGCGCTAGGGCTTTTAGCACGTGCTGACATAACAACAGCACCTTCGATTCCGATGAAAGCCCATAGAGTGACTAACATTGTACTTTTTAACTGGCTAGTTACGGATCCTAGTGCCGGTTGTGTTTTTGTAACCGCATCTCCCCAAAAATCCGTTTTGAAAATAGCAAGTTTGAATGCGAATGCTGTGATGATAATAAATACAATAAGAGGAACAAGTTTACATACTGTTCCGATAATATTGATAAAAGATGCCTGGCGGATTCCTTTAAGGACTATAAAATTAAAGACCCATATAAGGATAGAGCCTCCAATAATCGCAGGGATAGTATTCCCACCTTTAAAATAGGGAGGGAAGAAATAGTTTAACGCATCCATGGTCATTACGGCATAACCGACATTACCAAAGATTTGGCATAACCAGTATCCCCAACCGATAGTAAACCCTACATAAGGGCCAAATCCTTCTCGGCTGTACATATAAATCCCTGTTGTTAAGTCAGGGCGTACTAAGGAGAGAATTTTAAAAGTATTGGCAATGAAAAACATGCCTATGCCTGTTAGGAGCCATGCTAAGATAATAGCTCCTGCTCCTGCAGATGCTGCCATATTTTGGGGAAGACTGAAAATTCCTCCCCCAATCATAGAGCTAATTACCATGCCTGCTAAAGCTATGGCTCCAAGATTTTTCTTAGATTTACCCCTATTTAAAAACATGAATTCTCCTTACTTAATTGTTGCTGGATCGGCATTCTCAAAATTGAGAAATCCTAGTGCAGTTAATGAGAACCCGTATTTTTGCTTAATGTTGATGTAATTATGGAAATATTGAAATTCGCTGTGTTTAACAACGGAGCGAAGATCTAGTTCGTGTTGGAGAGACTTTTTCAACCACATCTTCGCATGGGATTCTGCGATTTCATCGTTGATCCAAGTGGGGAAAAATTCTACGTATTCTGCAGCCCATCCACCGATAAGCTCTCCATTTTTATCCTGTCCCCAGCAGATCCCTACACCTGTAGCAATCGCATGAGTTCCGTCTGATGTAGAAGCGCCACGACCAGCCATGATGACTTCGAGAACAGCTCCATGTTTGAAGAACTTTATGCACTGATCTACAGGAACAATATTCCCAAAGAGTTCTTTAGGTAATACAGATGTGTAAGGAACAATATTAAAATTTTCGATTTTCGCTTGTAAAAGAGCAGAGTCGTAGCAAAAAGTTTCAAAAGGTTGTGGAGGCATCCCGTCATCGGATTCTCCTATTCCTCCTGTGTGGAAGGCTAGTGTTGGGTAGCGTGTTCCGTAAGGCATATAAAACTCCTAAGAATGAAAAGGATTTTAGACAAAGAAGTTGGCTCGAATACTGTAAACAGTTGCAGAACGTCTATCTGGTCTTCGTGCTGGATGGATGTAGACTTGCAGATCTGGAGATAGGGAAAGATGAGGACCAAATCCTACAGTTGCGAATGTTTCTATTACAGTTTCATATTTGCGAATTTTTTTATCTGTAACGACTTTAGGGTTAACTTTACTCATTGAGCAAGCCGCTCCCAACAGATCTTTAGGGTTGCGGTTAATAGGATTTGCTGACGCTAATCCAAGAACATGAGAACGGTTAAGGTTTACTGCTGTTCCTGTAGACCCGTTCCATCTTCCAAAGACATACAGTTTTTCCCCAAGGTATTGACCGAAGTTCAGCGACCATCCTGTCGTTTGGACAGGCTGTTGAGGAACATTTCTTGTAGAATAGATTAATGCAGAATATTGCCCAGCACCTAGACAACTTTGTGGCGCCCAAGAGAAATAACCATAGAAATTGTATCGATTTTTCGTGAGGTTATAGACATCAAAAGAAGAGCCTACAATACTATAGGCATCTTGAAAACCAGCTTGGATATTTATAGAAGGGATAGGCGTAAATTGTACATAAGCTCCCACGCTTCCTGAGGAATATGTCGCGCTAGCATTTTGCGATAGGGCGTAACTTAAGAAACCACATTGCTGATCGTTATCGTATAAAGTTCCGTCTATAGAATATAGGCTGTATTGGCCAAACGAAACGGTAAGCATCTCCCCAGGGAATGTTTGGGAAAATGTGAGCAGAGATAGCGTATTGGTTCGAGAGCTGTAATCGTTGATCTCGCCGGCAATGCCTATAGCATTGTTGGCATTTTGTGCAGAGTTGTTCCAATAACGTATTAATGTATAGGAAAAATCGATACTTCCTACACCTGCTGTTGGACTATTGTATAGTTGCCAGGAGATGTTAGGACTCACATAAAATTGCCAAGTAGGCTGCTTTTCTTCACTTGTTGCAAGGGCACTTTTCTTAGGATAAAACCATTGAGGGAGAATGGTAAAATCCACAGATATTTGAGAATTAGTCTCTTTTTCAATCGAGTGCAACAATTTTGAGATCGACAGTCCCTCGTCGCAGGGGTCATCTTTTAGAACATTGCGAACTGGGGTAAGTATGTGACGACGAGGTTCTTGGCGTAAGTCTTCAGAGGATTCTGATGCCGAAGATAAATAAAAGGCAGAATCTTCAGCATTACTTCTTTTCAATCGTTCGGAATATTTATGATAGTGATGCTTAGGGTGGTTAGGATCGAGTCCATAAGCAGGCATCGTCAATATACCGTAAGTACATAAAGTACATAGAGCGGTTAATAGGGAAGAATGAAAAGACGCCATGAACTACCAAAAGAAAAGATACGCCATCCTTTGTCATGTGTCTAAAAAAAGAAGTTTTTTTATGCCATCATTTTTGGCAAAACCAGGGTATTTATTTCGCAATGCTACTCTGTCATTTGGTGCCTTAGGAGTAAAGCAGCAGCTTCATTGCTAAGGAGTTTTTGAGAGTAGGTATATTGAACCTTAGAGATTTCAGGAATATATATAGGGGGCAAAAACTTCTGAGCTGTATAGGTAACGCCTAGATAAGAAATTTTTTTGCTTTTACATAACTCGCCAATCCGCAAAACATTTTCGTTACGATTATCAATATAAATGATCTTTTCAGGAAGAGTGCCTATAGCATCTAGAAACAGTTGTAATCCTGGCCCTTTATGAAGTTCGTCTCCGAATAACACCCCTGAAGTAAAGAGAATCCCTTTGGGTAGATGATTAGGAACAGCAGGAGCCGTGCTGTCTAATTTTAGCTCTAAGCTTTTTAGTTGTTGTAAGGTGATGTCCTTTGAAGAGAGCTTACGTTCTGTATAAGCAAAGAGAGTTTTCTTTTGTTCTTGTATTTTTGTGATGAGGAGCTGCATGGCATTTTCTATAGTTTTTACAGATCCTTTTTCCTGAAAGCCTTCCCAGTAAGGGTAGATAGCTTCCCAAGCTTCACTTTCAGAAAGTCCCAGTTGTTGAAATCCTTCCATTGTTTTTTGTAGCCATAGCGATTGTGATAATGCTTCAGCACCTTCCAATAAAGTATCATCAAGATCAAATATTAACCAAAAGTCACTACTATCATAAAGAATATCACCCGCAATTTCATGAATAGATTTTACCTCTACATAACGCGTAGTTTCGCTATACAGAGCTAGAGGAAAGAGAAAAAAGAAAAATAACCAGTACTTTTGCATATGCTTACAAAGAAAAAATTTTTGAGAAGCATAAAGCAAAAGAAAGATTTTTTACATGGTGTTAACAATATTTTCTACGTTAATACGGAATCTCTCGCTATCGTCTTGGGAGAGACTTCTAGGGAACCAAAGGGAAAATTGTAGGAGAGCTTGCTCAGCAAACATTTCATATCCGTAAAGAACATGACATCCTTGGGCTTTAGCTTTCCTAGTATAGGGAGATTCTTTAGGCAATGTATTGATATCGATAACTACAGGAGGGAAGATTTCAGGGATTTTTACATGCGGAGGAAGGCATAAAATTAGAATATCTATAGCATGCTTTTCTGATAAAGAGCTTAGGGGGAACGCATTGCCATTACATAGCTCAGCAAGTTTTTTACCATTTTCTTCCGTGCGGTTAAAAATGCTAATACAAGCTCCCGAATAAGCAAATGTTGTTGCTATAGCCTTTGCGGCTCCTCCGGAGCCTACAATACCCACATGGGTATTGTGAACGGCAATGTTTTTGCGTTTTAAAAGATTCAGTAATCCTAAACCATCCGTATTGTGTCCTGTGATCTTATTCTTATTGAAAACAAGAGTGTTGCAAGATTGACAATGTTTTACAGAGGGATCAAAAACATCGATATAATCAAGAACGTCAGTTTTGAAAGGCATAGTTACGCTAAGTCCTCCAAAAGGAAGATCACGTGTTAGAGAGAAAAATTCTTTAAGATCTGCAGAGGATAAAAGGATTTTTATGTAGCTCGTCTTCATATGAAGTTCTGAAAACAGCTTATTGTGGGAAAGATGACTGATACTACGATCTATGGGATTGCCGATGAGGCCATAGATACGTGCTTCTGAAGAGAGATTCGCATAGTTATAAGCTAATAGATCTTCTATAGAAAGCTGCCCCGGAGCGACTTTAGGAGCGTGGATTCCTGAAGCATAATTGATAGCATTCTTCATTAGTGGTGAAAGGATACGCGAAGCGATGCCTTCATTTCCCATGCACAGTACTGTAGTATTTTCAGGAAGATGTTTTTTTATCTGTATAAGACGTAGCGCATCTACAGATTTTGTAGAAGTAATAGCAATTTTATAATGATGCGCTTGTTGTTTTAGCATTTCATTATAGAGGGTGGGGACGTGTTCTGAAGTTTGGCTATGATATGACAAAATGATCTTGATATTAGGATATTGGTTTCGGATCTTTCTTAAAGCTTCTTTAGGAAAATCCTTATCAATATCCAGATAATCAGGCTGCAATTTTGCTAATTCCATAGTACGTTCTACCCAGGCGATTTCAGATAGACTCGCGTGTCTTCTCAACGTGAGGATAGGTTTCTTAGCTAAGCAAACCAAATGTTTCAGCTGGTCTGATGATAAAGATAAAAGACAGTCGATACGTAATTCTATACTATCTACGAAAGGCAATGAGTGCAGAAGCTGTTGTTTTGCTTCAAAAAAAGAGGGACCACTAATTGTTGCACACAACATGACATTCACTTTTTAGAACTTCATAAAGAATATCCGTATGTGGTGTTGCACAATAAGCTCCATTACACGAAGCAGCTCTTCCTAAATGTTCTACCATGACCATTCTTACAGCTTTTTTGGATAGATTTTTCTTATCATAGCCTAAGGTATGGAGGATATTTTCTGGATGATAAAATTCATTATGAAGGTGTTGTGGAATCAAAGATCCTAGTTCTTGAAGAGCCGTAGGTAAGCAGAAATATTTTAATAAGTTGTCTAATTGTTCAATAAGATAGGGATTTTTCATAATTCCCGATTCTAGAGAAATTCTCATTTCTATCATCATTCCCACACTTACCGCTAATCCATGAGAGATGTGCCCTTTGGATAGTGTTTCTATTGCATGGGCAATCGTATGACCGAAATTGAGGGTTTTTCTCAGATTCTGATCTTTAGGATCTTTAGCGACAATAGCAGCCTTGACCATGCAGTTTCTTTTGATAAACTCATGGAGAATTTCCTGAGAAGAAAAGAGCCTATCCCTACAATTGTCTAGAAACTCCCATATATAGGCATCAGCAATGCATCCATGCTTTATAGCCTCAGGAATTCCATGGAGCCATTCTTTTTTAGGTAATGTTGCTAAAAACTCAGGACATATCCATACATCTTTTGGAGGATAGAAAGTCCCTAAACGGTTTTTAAACCCTCGTAGATTAATCCCGTTTTTCCCTCCAATACTTGCATCAATCATTGCTGTTAGCGTCGTGGGGATTAAAAATAGCGGAACTCCTCGACAATATGTAGAGGCTAAGAATCCCGCCATGTCTAATATTATACCCCCGCCGATACCGATGATCGTAGATCCTAAAGAAACACCTTGGTCAATAAGCTGATTTTGTAGGGAAATAAAAGTTTCCCATGTTTTATTTTTTTCTCCAGGAGGGAATGTGAGCAGGATCACCCTATAACCCAAATTATCCATAAAATCTAGGATAGGAGGGAGAAGTTCCTCAGCAACATAGTGATCGCTAATCATTACAATCGGATAGTCGGTAGATAGGGAAGAAAATAACTCGCTATTGAAGAAATTTTCCACGAACTTAACATTATGAGGATCAGAAATGAAATTCTCTATCATAGCCTTGCACACCGTTGTTGTAGTAATAAATCAGCAAGAACAAGATTGACCATGGCTTCTACAACAGCCACAGCTCTTATAGCTACACAAGGGTCATGACGACCTTCTTTTTGCGTAGCGTAAATAGACGGCTCTCCAGTTTTTGTTACTGTGAGAAAGGGCTTCCTAATCGAAGATGTGGGTTTGAAGGCTACGCGGCCATTGAGAGGCATTCCCACAGTAATGCCTCCTAAAGAGCCTCCACAGTTATTCGATCCCATGGAGATGTTTTCGTTCTCAATGATAAATGGATCAATATATTCCGACCCATAACTATCTGTAGAGGCAAATCCCAACCCGATTTCAAACCCCTTAGCAGCAGGAATGCTCATCAGCCCAGAAGCTAAAACTGCCTGCACTTTATTAAATACCGGCTCACCAAGACTTTCATGAATAGGGGAAGTAATGAAAGATACTACCCCACCTAAAGAATCTTGTTCGTTTTGTAGATGAGTTAGTGTTTGGAGGATAGAGTCGTTGTCGAGAGGCGAAAGGAAAGGCGAGTTATAAATGTTTTGGGCAAATTCTTTAGATAATTTTGGATAGGTTTCGATAGATTCCTTTCCTAGTTTGGATAGGAAAGCTAAACAATAAATATCGTAGTGAGCAAGAATCTTCGCTGCGATAACCCCTGCAGCTACGCGGCATGCTGTTTCCCTAGCAGACGATCTTCCTCCTCCTAGAGGATCTACAAGACCATATTTTTTTTCATAAGCAAGCTGCCCATGACCGGGCCGGTAACGATCCTCTTGCTGATGATATGTAGCACTCTTCACATCAGTATTGAAAATTTGAAGAGAGATCGGTGTTCCAGTTGTCTTCCCTTGATATACTCCAGAAAGAATGTGAACGATATCTGCTTCTTTACGAGGGGAAGTTCCAGGTCTTCCCGGAGATCTACGCGACATTGCAGGAATAAAATCTTCGGGATCGAGAAGGAGCCCTGCAGGACAACCGTCGATAACAACTCCAATAGATGGGCCGTGAGATTCTCCCCACGTGGTCAGAGAAAATAAAGAACCGAATCGATTTCTCATGGATTTAGTAAAATATTAAGAGATTCACATGCCGATAATAAAGAGCGTTCATCAAAGAGGTCTATATGATTCAGAGAAAAATTGTAATTTGCTACACGCTGCATACGATTTATACGTTGTTTTAAAATCTCTTCTACATTTGGCGTGTGTTTTAATCTTTCGGGAAGGCCGCGTTTCAAGAGCCGTTGATAAATTTCAGTAACAGGAAGAGAAAGATAGATCAATGTTCCCCTGTGCTTAATTATATCATATGCTTCTTGATGCATAATGGTACCCCCACCTAAAGCAGTAACGCTATTATCTCGGGGTAAGGAGCGTAAAGCCTCTACCTCTAAAGTTGCAAACGCCTCTTCTCCAACAGCTTGAAATATCTCACCTGCTGAGGAATATAGCCCGTTGTCGTAGTTACTTACAATTAAATCATCAGTATCAAAGAAAGAAATTGATAGATAGTTAGCAAGGGCACGACCCAATAAGGTCTTGCCCACTGCCGGTAGTCCACATAGAAATAGGTTCATGGTACTCCTGAATATTTGCATGTAAGGAATTCAGAATCTGTATGAAATTTGGAAAAGTTTTTTTCACACACTCAGTATCAGAGATACTACTATCTCCAGAAGCATGCATTGCTGCTATAGATAAGGCCATAGCTATTCTATGATCATTATGGGAAAACATAGAAGCCCCATATAGAGGACTAGGGTTAATAAGTAAGCCATCATGACAGGGTTGGATGCATGCACCCATCTTTTGCAGTTCTTCCGTAATAGCGACAATACGATCGCTTTCTTTGTCTTTTGCTCCTCGTGCATTATATAAATGTGAGGGCGAGGTAGCAAAACAACAGAGAACAGCAAGAATAGGAAGAGCATCAATAAAAGGATCCATATCTATGTTCCCACCAGAGATGGTTGAGGGGAAAATAATCACTATGTCGTTTTCAAAAACAATATTTGCTCCTAGCTTTTTTAGGAGAACAAACAATTCTTTATCTCCCTGAACATCTTGCATATTAAGATTCCTTAAGTACGTAGGATGTGGGGATTGAGAAAGTAGTGCAGCAACAGCAAGAAAGGCTGCACTACTAAAATCGCCTCCAACTGTATAGGAAAATCCTTCAGGTCGAGATTTTCCTACAAATGAATATGTATTCTCTTCTGATTGTGAATAGGGAATGGCTAATTGTTCTAGCCACCACAATGTCAGTTTAAACCAAGGGCGTTCCTTAGGATTGATTATAGTGAAGGAGAAAGGCCCCTCTGCTAACGAGCACGCCATAGCAAGTGCTGAAGCATATTGCGAATCTTCTCCTAACACTTCAGTATACCCTGAAGAAATAGGACCTAAAACAGAAAAAGGTAGCGTGTAAGGGTCTCTTTGATAGGAAAATGTAGCTCCGAAATTTTCTAAAGCTCGGATTAAAGGAGCTATAGGGCGCCTTTGTAATTGGGAAGATCCTGTAATCGTTACTTTTTCAGAAAATATTGCTGCAAGTGCAGTAAAGAAACGAAAAACAATCCCAGAACTTCCCGCATCAATAGCGATATCTTTTGGCAATCTAAGATGAGGTGTGCCTGTAATTTCAAGAGACGAAGATTTTTTATAAATCTTGGCTCCTAATTGCTTGCAAGCTTGAATCATTGCTTCTGAATCAGGAGACTCGAGAGGATTGTTTATTGTTGATGTGCCTCGAGATAGCGAAGCCCAGAAAATCGCTCGTAAAGTATGAGACTTCGACGGAGGAACGTCAACACTTCCAGAGATAGATGAGGGAGAGATCTTATAAGTAAGCATTTGGCTAACTTATTTTTATTTTACAAAAAATTTTGCCTGAATCCTCATTTATCGTCTAAGAAAATGTATTTCCTAAGCAGAACTAAACCGTACAGCGGGTTCTCAGTTTCTCTGAATAATTTGGCAGCTGCACGCATAACATACTTTCGCACTCCCATGCATAAGAACGAAGTGCTTGTGCATGGGAGTGCGAAGGTGTGGTCGTATCGTTGCATTCATGAAGCGTCTCTTTATGGGCAGAATAGTTTTCTTACGTTGACGTATGAGGATAGGAATTTGCCTGAGAAGGGTTCTTTAGTGAGGCGGGATGTGCGGTTGTTTCTGATGCGTTTCTGCTCCTCAAGAGCCAGATTTTCTTTGCGTTGTGCACGACCTATGCCTGTCTATTCTGTTTCTGGTCTTATTGATCATTTCTAATTTTGTACTCAGTTTTCTGTTTTGAACAACAAAGACTCACGTTCGTAGATAAGTGAGTTCTGTGAAAACCAAAACGGAAAGCTGAGGTGTAAAAGTATGGAGCAATTATGAGTTTTGAGGATCATTATTGCTGCAAAGGTTAATGCTGTAAGCGTTTTAAGGCGTTTAGAGCAACGATCTCTGTGTCATGTGGTTTGTTGCCCTATTGACTGTTTCGAGGCTCTAAACGCAATTATAGAGGTTTGGGAGCTGTTTGACGCTTTGCCTGCTAAAGTTCGTGAGTGTTTTGGAAATGATCCGGAAGAGATGTTGGAATGTTTAAACTATGAAGATAAATATTTTAACAACCTTGAAAATCCTTCTAAAAGCGTTAGTCTAGCTAGTCAAATTTTGAAAACGGAGACCAAAATTAGGGCCATAATGATGCGCATTTTTGTGCAAAGAAAGAGGTTGAAATTGGCCTCTAAAAAAACGGAGGATTTTAGGAAAGAAGAGCTAGCGTAATTGCACTCTACTTGATGTGCAATTATGCCAGGTGATACCAATTAAAGAGATTTCTTATTTTAATGAGAGAAGTATAAGCTTTTGAAGAGGGGGAGGTGGATTATTGCACTTCAAGTTTTCCTTGGTTACAAAAAGGACCTGCAGTAGCTATAGGTGCTAGTAGAGGAGTTTCTGTTCAAGGTTTAGGAGGAATGTGGGTTTCTTTTAGTGCATATCCTAACCCAGTTGTTTCTTTAGCATTGGGGAAACTCTGCGTTAGTTCAGAGAGCTTGTAAACCCTCCATCGAGAACTAAATTAATTCCTGAAATGAAAGATGATGATGACGAGAGAAGAAACTCGATAGTTTGTGCTAGCTCTTCGGTTTCGCAAAAACGTCGTAAGGGTATGGCGTCGGTTTCTTTAGTGTATTCTTCTGCATAACTAGAGTGATTTACTCTTGCTCTTTCTCGAATTCTTTCTTTGTGAAATGAAGTGCACACAATTCCTGGAGAGACAACATTTACGCGAATCCCTTTAGGACCTAATTCATGGGCTAAGGCTTTCGCGTATGTTGTCCACATACGACGAATCACACAGGAAAGTCCGTAGGAGGAGAGTAACTGTACCGATGCGGTTCCTCCGATAATCACAATAGAGCTTTGTGGACTCATATAGGGAAGAGTCGCTTGAATCAAAGCGGTCTGTGCTATGAAGGTTGTCTGTAATGTAGTTTCCCAAGACTCTGGAGATTGTAATATGCCACTCCAAATAGGCCGTGGGGTAGAAATAATAAGTCCGTGAATGGGGCGATTGAGCTCTTTAAGCGCATTTTTATAATCAGCAAGATATCCTGGAAGGGAATAGTCGATAGCTAGGGTTGAGGAATTGGGGTTTTGCTGGTGCAGAGCGCATAGCTTGCTATTTTGTCTTCCGACAAGCAGTAGGTGGTAATCTTTATCATGAAGATAGCGTGCGATTCCTGATCCTAATTGACCTGAAGCTCCTGTGAGCACAACACAGGGATGATTTTCCTCAGTTGTTGCTAATGCGTAAGTAGAGGACAATAAGGTTAATCCGGTTAGAAAATACCCTATCTGTTTTTTGAGATTGCTACAGTGATACATAAGGAGTTTAATTTATAGGTGCTGGCTGCATATCGTGATTTCCGTCGGCTCCAGGAAGATTGTCTAGATAATTTTGTATAAAGTTTTGGGTTTCAGTATATCCCATGGTAGGGGGGACATAGTTGGGGTTTTCTAAATATTTCTCAAGGAATAATGCTACCCACATCCCACAAGATGAACCATCTTTTTGCACAGGAGTTTTGACAACTTTTTTTACAGTAAATGGAGAGCGTGCTCCGTTAGCATCCAAATGACAGTTTCCTAATCTGGTCGCTAGCGATTTCAAAACGGGATCGATCTTATTGTTCTCTACAAAATGCGCGAGACTGTCGAAGAAAAGTACTTCTCTTCTATCTAGGTTTACAATTACCGAGGTCCAATGAGATATTCCTGCATACCCTGCTTGTATTGTTGCATCCATTCTCGCTGTCATTTCCTCTTGATTATTTGCCATGGGATGGTGCCACATAGGATAGGCAAATATGCGGAAATTATTACAGTTTCTGCCTTGTAGGTGAGGGTACTCGGTTATTTCATTGTGGCGACATTGGCTAGGATCGGGTTGGTCTAGGAGTTGCTGAGTATTCAGGTCATACATATGCATATCCTGAAGTATTATGCGTTCTATAGAAAAATAGGTAGCGATTTCTACAGTTCTTTCTGGAACGAACAAATCGGTACGGGTTTTGAATAACCGTAGGAATTGGTCTAAAATCTCGGAGCTATCCCAGCTTTCAAATGTAACTGTTGGGGTTGCTGGGAAGAACGTTGGATCATACCCATAAGGGAGATAAGAAGGATAGTCGTAGTCTGAGTAATCTAAGCAGATTTCATGGGTATTCAAGTCCAAGAGATTTTGTGAGGACATGATGCACAGAATTAACCCTAGAGTAACAATAATCAGTATAGCAGCTAGGATTGCTCGGGCTAGTTTACTTAAAAATGAGGCGTTATCAAACGATCCTGGACCAGTAACAGGTGTTTTTTTCCTCGCAGGCGCAGCGTTCCCTTGCCCAGGAAGAGGATTGTATAGGGTATAGGTTGACCCTGGTGGGATACTTGGCGAAGAAAGAAGGAAATTAGCCATAAAATTGTTTGATTATTCTTTTTCTAAAAAATTATAACTCTTTTAGAAAAAGAAATCATTTAATTTCAGTCCCATTTAGTTGTTTCTCTATACTAATGTCTCGTGTTTTGTTTTTATATTATCTTTATAAACGCTGGATATCTTTCTTATTCCCATATAAAAAACTGGCGTAGTAGCTATGCTAAAGAAAATTTTATATAGGTATGAGCATGTCATGATTTGTAAAGTTTTTGTAAGGGGTAGATGCATTCCTAGGTAGATTACGCCGAGATCAACAATGAGGGTATCGACCATTTGTGAGAGCATGGAGGATGCGTTATTACGTATCCAAAGGGGGGATTTAGGAAAGCGCTGTTTAAAAAAGTGGAAGGAAACGATGTCTAGATGTTGTGAAGTAGAAAAAGCGGTAAAGGAGGCGATAAAGGCGACGGGACTAATATCAAATAGCGTATGCCAGGCATTTGCTATTTCTGAGGAAGAAGCTGGAAGAAAAGAGACGATTTGGAGAAGTATTAAGGAAAGAATATTTCCGGCAAATGCTGTAAATACCATGTGTCGGGTTTTTTCCGGACCAAAGATTTCATTAACGATGTTAGAAATCATAAAGGTCATGGGATAGAAAAGTAGTCCTCCGGGAATAGTGAAGTAGGGGGTGACGATGAGCCTAGAAGCTGCTACCAGATTCGATAGGATCAGAATCAATGAAAAGGTGAGGGCTAGGTTAAAAAATACCCTATCTTTATGCAAGGACATGCTCATTTAAAAAGTAGACGATGTCTGGATAATATATGTCGTGGGGACCAAAGACAATAAAATCAAGTTGTCCCTGATTTAGAAACTGGTGCATTTGTTCCGAGATAGCATTTAATTCGTCGAAATCGCGGATAATAAAGAATGTTGTTTGTATGGAATTTGGATTGCAAGGACGTTGTATAATGTGCTCCGTTTTAAATGGGGAGACGAACACGTTATTATTAAAAGTATAGGTTAATTGTTCCGTGGAGCTCAATATAGCAGCTCCATAAGCTTTTCTTTTTCCCTGTTCTTCGATAAGGCCATTTTCTACGGTAAACCAAAAACATCTTGAGATGGCGAGAGCGTTACTATTGAGGATGCGCGGTTGATCTTCGATAGGGTAGATCTCCTTTGCTCTACGTATAGCTTTTATAAACAGCTGTCCCATAGTAAAGAAAAACTTCATAAACTCGGGATGTAGTAGCCAGGGAACGTGGCAAAATACATCGTGAATCAGATCGGGAAAAATAGAAAAGCCGTCGTCATCTACGGCGCGCATTTGTGTAGCTATAGGAAAACGCTTTTGACTTAACTCAAATAAGTAATTGTGGGGAGGGAGATATTCTTGCGTTGGTGATAGTGTAAATCCTGATTTTGACAATAAGATGTTATTGATAAGGTCGAAATCTATAGCCGATCCTTTAACTAAGTGTAGCGCTTCTAAATATTCAAAAAAAACTTGAGGGCAGTAAGCTTTCCACAAAGGAAGTCGAGAATTTAGAAGTGCACCCGAATAATTTTCAGAATTAGAAGGTGGTGTGGCAATATGATGAGCCATGAATGATCGTAAGTTTATAGTTTAAGATCTACTTTAATTAACAAAGCTTTCTATTTGTATTGATTATTACGAATTTTAAAGAATAATTCATGTTGAAAAGAATCAAAGAGATTTAAATTCTAGGGTCCTTTAGGATTTTTGTCGAGGGAAAGCTAATATCTCTTAGAGCTATAATTGGTAGTGTTTTTGCTGCATTTTGAGATGGACTTATGCGCGTTGGTATTATCGGATGTTCTGGAAGAATGGGGACGTTACTCAGTAATTTATTGAGGGCAACAGCACGTTTTACTTTGGGCCCTGGATTTTCCAGAACAAGTACGCATTCTTTAGCCTCTGTTATAGACAATAATGATGTTCTTGTAGATTTTTCTTCTTCATCTTTGTCTGAAGAACTTTTCCGGGCTTTGCTCTCTAATCCAAAACCTTTGATTTTTGCTACGACTAAACCTGCACCGTCTTCATCTATAGACGAAAAAATAGAGGATTTAGCAGCTTATGTTCCTGTTGTTGTTTGTCCAAATACGAGCTTAGGAGCGTATGTGCAGAAGCGTTTAGCAGCTCTACTTGCCGCTGTTTTTGATGATGCCTATGATATTCGCATTACTGAGGTGCATCATCGAGGGAAGAAGGATGCGATTTCAGGAACAGCGAACGAATTAGTTTCTATTCTTTGTGATGCTAAGAAGAAGGAATGGCAGCAGGAGTATCGTGTTGGGGCTGATAGCGACAGTGTGAAGAATATTGAATTGCACGCATCGCGTGTGGGCAACATTTCTGGGGAGCATGAAATCGCTTTTATCAGTGATAAGGAGCAAATTACCTTGCGGCATACTGTCTTTTCTCGCGAAGTCTTTGCTGAGGGGGTTTTGAGAATTTTAGACTGGTTGCTAAACGAATCTCCACCTCCTGGATGTTATGGACCTGAAGTGGGGCTAAAGGTTTCTGTGTAAACGAACAGTTCTTGCTTAAAAAACAAAACGGTTATTACAATGCGGCCTCTAAGATTCCTTGATTTTTGAATAAGAGGAGTGCGTATTTTTTTTCGTACCGACACTCTAGATTAAGTGGCTGTTTTGTTAACCTGCTTTTTTATTCATTATCAGTGATGATATAGTATGATTTCAGGAGGCAACACATGCGTGTGGCTGTTTTGGGAGCTACTGGGCTGGTCGGTCAAAAGTTTGTCGCTCTCTTGCATAAATGGTTTCCTTGGCATATTTGTGAAGTGGTTGCCTCCGAGACAAAATATAGTCAAACTTATGGTTCTGCGTGTGTCTGGCAAGAGTCTTTAGGTCCCATGCCAGAAAGTATGGCTCGCGTCCCTATTCGTAGAATTGAAGATATCGAATCAGATATTATCGTATCTTTTTTGCCGGAAGGCATAGCAGAATCCTTGGAGACATATTGTTTGTCTAAGGGAAAGTTGGTTTTCTCTAATGCCTCTGCCTATAGAATGCATCCTGCGGTTCCTATTCTTATCCCTGAAGTCAATCAAGATCATATGAGTCTTGTGGTTAAGCAGCCTTTTTCAGGAAGGATCATTACGAATTCTAATTGCTGTGTTTCTGGTATTGCCTTAGCTTTATCTCCTTTACAGGAATTTGGTATTGATCGCGTAAATATTGTCACATTACAATCGGCAAGTGGAGCCGGTCATCCTGGGGTTTCTTCTATGGATGTTTTGGGAAATACGATTCCTCATATAGTAGGGGAAGAAGAAAAAATTCATAGAGAGACGCTAAAGATTTTAGGCAAGTGTGATGAACCTGCGCATTTTCCTATAGCAGTTTCTGTGCATCGTGTTCCTGTAGTGTATGGGCATACATTAACTTTACATGTGACTTTTCTCAATTCTATGGATATTGAAGAAATTCTTCATTCCTACCATCGTAGGAATGAAGAATTTCCAGGGACATATAAGCTTTATGATACTCTTTGGCATCCACAAGCAAGAAAAGATCTTACGGATGATGATATGCGTGTTCATATAGGCCCCATTACTTATGGTGGAGGAGATTTTCGAACAATAAAAATGAATATATTGATACATAATCTTGTTCGGGGCGCTGCGGGAGCTTTATTGACAAACATGCACAACTATTGTTTTCAGCATACTGGAGAATATGCATGTCTCCAGTAGTGTATAAATTTGGCGGGACGAGTTTAGGGACTGCAGAAAGTATACGCAAGGTGTACGCTATTGTTTGTAAGAATACACCACGTTTTATTGTTGTTAGCGCTGTAGCGGGAATTACAGATCTATTAGATATGTTTTGTTGTGTCTCTAGTGAATATCGTGAACAGATTGTTCTTGATATTGCCAAGAAGCATGATGAAATTATTCATGAACTCCAGCTTGCCTTTTCCCTATCTCCTTGGATAGAGAAGTTAAACAAGTGGGTGGATAAAAAAGAAATTTCTCTAGGTGATCGCGCAGAGATTCTTGCGTTAGGTGAGGATATATCCGCTTCTTTGTTTCAAGCTTTCTGTCATAGCAATAATTTTCCTATAGAATTTTTGGAAGCAAGAACGGTCATATTGACAGATGATGAATATCATCGGGCAACCCCTGATATTTCACGTATGCGAGAAAATTGGCATACACTTAATCTGAAAGGTGATGCTTGCTATATCACTCAAGGATTTATAGGAGCGAGTACTTCTGGTAAGACCACGGTATTGGGTAGAGGAGGAAGTGATTATTCCGGAGCGTTAATTGCTGAGATGAGTTGCGCTGAAGAAGTGCGTATTTATACCGATGTGAACGGCATTTATACGATGGATCCAAGAATTATTGAAGATGCGCAGCTCATACCAGAATTAAGTTTTGAAGAAATGCAAAATCTCGCTACTTTCGGAGCTAAAATTCTTTATCCTCCTATGCTTTCTCCGTGTGTGCGTGCTGGGATTCCTATTTTTGTAACCTCCACTTTTGATGTTTCTAAAGGAGGTACGTGGATCTATGCTATGGATAAAACCGTGAGCTATGAACCTCGTGTAAAGGCGCTTTCCTTACGTCAGCATCAGAGATTATGGTCTGTAGACTGTGGTATTTTAGGTGCTGTGAGCTTAGATAAGATATTGCCCATACTCGATACCTACCGTATTCTTCCTGGACTGATAACTTCTCAAGATGCCAAGGTATCTTTTACCACCGATGATGATGATATTTCTGAAGAGATTATCCAAGATCTCTATAGCCAGCTGTCTAACATAGGCACCGTGCATATGCTTTATGATCTAGCTTTGATTACGATGATTGGTTCTGGATTAGCTTCAACAAAGGTTGTCACTACAGTTACAGATAAATTACGTAATTACCCTGCTCCTGTATTCTGTTGTTGTCAAAGTTGCATGGCATTGAGCTTAGTCGTTCCTGAAAATCTAGCGGGAAGTATTGTAGAACAACTCCATAATGATTATGTTAAGCAGAAGTTTTCTGTAGTATAACATAAGCATTATGAAATTACTTACCGCATGCATTACTCCATTTCTTCCTAATTATGAAATTGATTTTCTAAGTTTTGAGAGAATTTTATATTCTCAAAAAAAAGAAGGAAATGGCGTTGTGCTTCTTGGAAGTACTGGCGAAAGTCTAGCATTAACAGTGAAGGAAAAAGAGAGCTTAGTTGCTTTTGCATGTTCTTTGAAATTGCAGATTCCTATAGTTGTGGGAGTGTCTGGCACTTCATTAAACGATGCTTTAGAGTGGATGAAGATATGCCATGCGTATCCTATTGACGGATTTTTAATCCCTAGTCCTATTTATACAAAACCTGGGGTCTATGGTCAGACCTTATGGTTCGAATCCCTCTTAAATACTACGGACAAGCCTGTAATTTTATACAACATTCCCTCTAGAGCAGGAACACCTTTGTATTTAGAGACTGTAGGTGCATTAGCCAGCCATCCCTCCTGCTACGGAGTGAAAGATTCTGGAGGATCTATAGAACGATGCCGCGAATATGCACAAATAGCTCCTCATCTTGTTGTGTATTGCGGAGATGATAGCTTGTGGCCCCAAATGCACTCATATGGAGCTCAAGGACTCATTTCTGTTTTGTCCAATAGCTGGCCGAGAGAAGCGCGTAGCTACGTAGATAATCCTTACCAAGAAAGCAACACGCTGTTGTGGCAAGAGCTATCTTTATGGCTTAGCCTTACGACAAACCCTATAGCGATAAAGGCTGTGCTTGCCTACAAGCAAGATATTGCTCACAGCGTTTTGCGTTTACCCTTATCTATTGCGGATTTGCAAAATGCAGAAGCCTTGCCAAATGTTGTGGAAAAAATGTTGAAGTGGTCGCAAATCTATCCAGTCCATACATAGATTTCAGAGCGGAAAGCATACATTTTCAATAGGTTGTGTTGTAAAAGTTAAGAGTTCTTTCCTGTTGAATTTAAATGATTTGTGATGCATTTTCCTTTGCTTGTTAGCGCTTTTTCTCTACTTCATTACCGATGCATCGACATACTAAAATCCCTCTCGTGCCTGTCCAAGCCGTTGAACCTGTAGCTGCACTAAAAAATGAGCAAAGTCAGGTAGTGTGCAAATCGAATTTTCTGAATTTTATTTTAGAAATGCTCAGGTTAGATAGGGTTTATAAGTTTTTGTCAAGAATCGGGCTAACACGACTCTCTGCCTTTGTTTATCATGCTATGCTGATGTTTATCACAGTAGTTTATATATCGATTTCTTGTGTTTTATATATTTTATGCATGCACAATCCTTTAGAAGATAAAAGAAAAGAACACAGGAAATCTTCCTCATATTGAAAAGCATACTGTGAAAGTAGTCTAAGGGATTTTTTTATCTATAAGGGACATTAATATTCATTAATACTTGTCTTAGTTTTTATATTTTTATTTGTAAAATTTTAAGTCGTTTTTTTTTTGGCACATTTATTTGATTTTTGGATTTTCATTTTCTATACTTTTCGATGAATTTGATTAGCTTAATTCAGATTACAAGAACGCGAGTAGGTATGATTAAGAGATTTTTTTATTTATAGTTTAGCCACTGCATTCCTGCCTCTAGTATGCTGCAGTCAGGTTTTTGCTGAGACTTCAGAGATTGTTGTGCAAGAGCATGTTGAAAAGCGAAGTTCTAGAATGGAAAGTTATTTTGATTCTATGAGTAATGAGGAGAGGGAAGCCTTAGCAGATCAGCTGGATTCTTTATTTCAAGTTTTAGTCGAAGAGGGGCAGGAGTTGTACCGTGATCTTGCTCTTATATGTAAAAATGAGAATATAGAGTTAGAAAGCGATGAGCAAGCTATAGAGCTAATGAAAGAGTCGCCCTCAGGGCAGAGAATTCTAGAGGCATGTAGAGATATTCTCTCGTGTCTTCGTATGCCCTCTGAAGATTTAAATAACGAAAATCTTTCTTTTGATGTTTTGTTGCAAAAGCTCGATGAGATCGCCAATGTTTGGCGTCAATATCGTCATTCTAAAGATATGGAATATGTCCGTAAAGACCTCGATATGCGAGAAAGAGAGTTGGAATTTAAAAAAGACCTTCTTGCTTGGCAAAAAGAGAAAACAGATAAGGAACTTACGTGGAAGCGCGAGAGGTATGTTAGGGATATCGTGGCTCAACAAAGATATTAACGCTTCTCATAGTTTGGCGATCTTATAGAAGTATCTGCGATTTTCTTTACAGATACTTTTTTTTATGTTCTTGGAGATTTTTAGAAAAAGCTGTAGACAAAATACCGTTAATGAATAAAAACCTTGTGTCCATTTGTTCACAGATACGCATGACTAAATAAAATCATATCTGTAAGCATTCATCCTAAGCATTTTATATGTTGGGATGATTGTAGAAACATTCCTAGGTGTGATTTTACAGAATGTAGTGCTAGGTGTAGCACAAAGGCTTGTTAGGAAATAGGGGGCTCCTGTTCTTAGCATGAGAGTTTATGAATACCTATACCTGCCTTTAGGGCTGGATGTTTTTTATGGTTTTGCCTGTCAATCTTGGCAGCAGTCCGACTCTAGAAAGTATCAGTTTAGAAGATCAACATATAGATTCTAGGGATACCGAGACCCACTTTCCTGAACAGACTACAGAACAAGTAAATTTATTTATTCATGGCGGTCTTAGGCCGTTTGTCACAGAATCCTCAGAGATATTTGAAGCCGTAAGTATTTTTGATAACAATAGAGAAATCCCTGCGGCATATGATGTCGATGTTACCTATATTAATGGTAGTGGTCAAACTCTAGCAGAAGCACAGCTAGAATCTCTATATATTAGTGAAGTGCGTAACGTCCCCGTACGCATGTTGTATAATTTAGGATCAGGAGATTGGTATTCGCGATTGTCTCGAAGACCTAGCTTTTCTCGATCTAGTCCCTTATGCCAAGCATTATTAGATTCTTTGCATCATTTCTTCTCTCGTCCTGGGAATCAACATAGAAACCATGTAATTATATTTTATGGAGATGGGGGAGCCGTAGTTCAGCAGGTGTTAGATCGTACTCCCTATGTAGATAGAATTCGTGTGATTGGTATTGCTCCGACGGTATACGTCATAGGAAATAACGTACATCATTTTAGAGTGGCTGGAGATATCACCACTCTTTTAGACCATGATGGATTTACGCAAGCTAATGTAACGACGGTTTCCTACGCCTCGGGAGCAGAGGGGGTGTTTTTCCCAAGTGTACGTTGCCCGAGCTATCTTTGGGCTTTGCGTTTAATAGGACCTCCTCCCTTCGAAATAGAAGCTGAAAGAACCGCGAATCAGATTGCTTTGGTAGAGATCGGTCATGGAAGTGGAGCATTTGAGAGATTATCAGAATTATTAAGATTGGGAGATACTTCTGCAGAGGCAGAATTTAACTTCGCGCCAACAGCAGCAACCGATGTGGTTTTATCGAGTATATTCAGCATATTTAGAATTAGCGGTCTATTGCAAGAGTACATTATTCTTTCCGTTACTTACCATCCTGATGTTGAAGTTTCTTATGTCATTGTTTGTGGCTACAGTTTGAATTTACTTCGTTATTTCCTTCTATTGTTTACAAATCGCCGGTCTATTCGCGATTCGTATAGATCAATAAGACTAGCTGCTCACGGGATAGCTCCGTTAATTTTCTTAGTGACTCTACTTGATAATATCAATTGCGTAAGAAGATACGGACGCTCTCCTGCAATTTTACAAGCTGTATTTGTTGTAGCATCGACATTAAGCGGTAGTGTCGTGTTCATGGAGATATTTCGACATTGTTTGAGGGGATTGCGTGGGCGTATCCAAAGCTCAATTTTACAAAGATTAACAGGATCATCTGAAGAATCTAGGGGAGTTGTGCGTTCTACAGAAGGAGGGAGGATAGGCTCTGTTCAGATGATGATAGGCTCAGCTCATGGAATATTCTTAGCTGTTACTATCGGCATTTTAAACAGTATAATTATTAACTTGCCTAGCGTATTAGGTAGGAGCTCTATTACAGATACAGGTGTGTATTCTAATCAGCTACACAATGCTTCCTTAGCTTGGCAAACTGGAGATGTTTTAGTGGTATCGCAGACGGTAAGCCTGTTTATATGTATGATCGTATTAGTGGCAAATATTATGATTCTGGTGGGTTTGGTAAGTAGAAATCGTCGTCAGTAAAAAATGACAAACCGTATAGTGTTTTTTTTAATTTTGTTTTATACTTTGTTCCCCCAAGGCTAGAGAAAGACAGTGGTTATGGCAACAGTACTCACCGCACACACATGTGTGCAAAATCAACAACAGATCAATTTGTGGAAGGAGTTTTCTTTAGCAGAGCGTATCAATATCATATTCTCTATCGTTTTTGTGGTGTTTGGTGTGATTTGTAGTATTGTGGGTATGGGACTTGGTTCAATAACAACAGGTGCCGTAGGTTTTGGTATTTATATTATAAGTATCCTTTGCTTACTTCGCGGCGTTGTTGTCTATAATCATATCGCTTCCAACTACCTAGTGTATGGTTCATTAGATAAGAACTATCCAAGAAGAGAGTTTTGGGGGAGTATTTGTGAATGTCCCGATCGTCTTCTTCCTAGTTAAAGATTTCCCTTTTAAGGGCTTGCTGGGTTGTTGTAGTATTTTTGGAATTTCTTGCTTTTTTATAGCAATTTTAGTGATCTTCACCAGGATTTTCCGTATCTCCATAAAGGAAGATCGGAAAATCCTAAGTAAAGTTGTTCTCAGAATCTGAGATTAGGTGGGTTGCCAGTTTCTCCACCGTTTTTTAGGAGGGTGGCTGTCTTCCGAAGGTGTTATCGAGCTTGTCGTGGGTCCCCCATCGGTAGGTTGCCAGTTTCTCCCGCGTTTTTTAGGAGGAAGGCTACTATCTACCGGAGGTGTAGCTGAGCTTGTTGTGGGCTCCTCTGCTGGCTGAGCAGATGTTCCTTCCCCCGTTTCTGTATAGTAAGCCCCCATAGTCTGAACTGACAAAGAACGAAGAGATTCTGCTTGCTCGCCCCCATCTCCAAGAGATCTAGGTGGCGGTGGTGAGACAATTTGTATTTGCAAAGAGGCAGCGAGTTGCTCTAAATCGGAATCATCGTCACTAGGAGCCTCTTCCACAATAACAAGGCGGTCGGGAGATGAGCAGCTGGATGCAGGCGAGCTAGGTAGTGGGGAGACAATTGGTTCTTGTAAGAAGGAGGCGAGTTGCTTTAAATCGGAATCATCGTCACTAGGAGCCTCTTCCACAGTAACAAGGCGTCTAGGAGATGAGCCGCTGGATGCAGGCGAGTTAGGTGGAGAACATCTCTCACTAGTTTCAGGAGACGTTGCAGACTCTGTTGAAGAGGATGGTGCTTGGGGAGGAGTCTGACGTCTACGTCTTCTTCGAGAAGGTCCTGGCTCTGCCTCTAATTCTCCGGAGCCTGTTGGTTCATAACTGTCAGTTGAATCAGAGGTTGAGCTCACTCTACTCCAAGGCTTTAGACCTAAGTTCATTCCCGTTGAAGGGAACTCTCTGAGTAGTACGCTTACAGTTTGTACGCCAGGTCTACGCTGTATGAACTTCCCTAAGACGCGTTCTCTAAATTCATTCGAGGCCAGAATAATTGTACATTTTTCCTCGTCTTTGAGTTGTTCGCGATGTCGCGGCCTGCCTGTGAAAGGCTGTTTACCTCGAGCGAGCATGGAAAGTAGAATAAGCATTTGAACTACTCTATAAGGGCAGGTATAGATTGTTCCGCCTTCTCCATCAGATTCTTCCTCGAGTAGGAGATCTCTGAATCTATCGCTATTGAGTAACGCCGCAAGAGAGTACATTACACTTGCAGCGATAATACTTGCAGGACTTTCGAGAAGTAAAAAGTTTCCTTGCAGCGGATTTGCACTATCTGTTCTAAAACAACGAATTGCCCTGATATAATGTAGACATCTTAAGTAGCAGAATGGGGATAGGCGCCCATCAGCATCCCGTATCCAAATTTTTTGGGCATCATCAGGGTTTACATCTCTTGGAGCCGTATGCCATAGGTTGAGTAACTGTCCGCTCAAACCTGTTATCACGCCTTCTTCTTGTAAGTCGCTCACGAGGTCCATCATTGTTACCGAGATACGAGTAACATCATAATAACCTCGCTCAATCTTGGTTCTGACTACAGTGGGGCAGCATTTAGCCATTTTTCTTTTTTCTTCTTCGGATATCTCTCCGCGCTGTTTTGATGCCGTTGCGATATTAATGCCAGCTTGTAACATAGAGTGGGCTGCACATGCATTCCCGTGGATTCTAGCGTATTCTTTAATAAAATTATAAAAACCCCTCGTGTCATTTATAGTGGGTTTGCCGAAACAACATGTCCAACAATTGCATAAATTCATCATGGGTTCTCCGTTCCCTGAGTGGACGCAAGCTTCGCGAGGACATGAGGGACACTTAGGAGAACGTTTTGTACAACCGTCGTCGGTTAGAGGAATAAATTTTGTCACAAAACCACTGATGCGCTGGGATAGATTCGTAATCTCAGCTGGCTGAGGATTTGGACGAGGAGGAGTCCAATTTTGAAATGGACATGTTGGAGCAGGATCCGATGATCCTACTAGCGAAGGATTGGATGATGACATGTAAAATTACCCCTTGTTCTTTTCAACCCTCATTAAAGAACATAGGAGACGTCGATAAGGAACAGTGCGGCGAGGAGCTAACCCCCCCTCCCCCCAGACAGGAAAAGAGTTTAAAAGGGCTAATAGATGTGAAAAATAAGAGGTAAGACATGAAAAATGTTCTAAAATAAAAAGTCTTCGCTAATATTTTAATTCAAAACATAATAATTTCACAATTAGGGGTTTATGGTTTTTTTGATTAAAAAAATAATTCGCACCCATTTTGGTTAAGTTTCCTTTGTGCATCCTAAAGAGGATGTATTTTTTAATTCAGAAATTGACAAGAGTAAGTATAAAGCTACAGAATAGTGCCGAAACATCGGATAGCATATAGGAGAGAAGTATGAGTTATAGTCTGGCCAAGCGGTCTTGGCTGTTAGGGGTGTTGAATAGCCCAATAGTGAAGATCTTAGAGGGGTCAATTTTCCTTACTTTGTTAGCAAAAATTTCCTTTCCTCTTCCATTTACTCCCACCCCAATTACTTTCCAAACTTTAGGGGTGTACTGTATTGGGGTGGCGTACTCTCCTCTGGTTGCTTTTAGCAGTGTGGTTGCCTATCTATTAGAAGGGTTGTTTTTCCCTGTATTTTATGGTGCAGAGTATGGCGTAAATGCCTTTTTCCGACCAACAGCAGGCTATCTCTATGCGTTTCCTCTAACTGCAGCGTTCATATCACAACTGTATCGTCTATACAAGAATCCCAGCAATTGTATTTTGGTGTCTATTCTTACGGGAGCAGCGTCTATCATACTCGTGTTCGGGTCAATATGGCTCGCTATCTTCTGTTATCTGTTGTCAACAACAGAGTTTCTAGATCTTGTTTTGGGTTTACAACTAGGTGCTTTACCGTTTATTCCTGGAGAGGTGGTAAAGATAGCTCTGGTTGTTCAAGGAAGAATGGCTGTGCAGTTCTTTCAAAAGCAGTATCTAAGGTATCGTTAGTTTCTTGGTAAAAGTTCTTTTGCCGAAAGAGGTTGCTATAAAAACATGATAGGAACCTCTTTTAATTAAGATTTTTTTACGTTTAGATCTGCCAGCTCCTTGTTTCTGCTTATAGATACTTGAGCAGAACCCCATGCTTATGGATGGAAACCTTGCAGTCTTTCTGTAGTTCCATGCCTGAGATGTCCTTGTTTATACGTTCAAAATATTTAGATTTTTCTCGTAGAATCACTCCTCACTAGGAATGCCAATAATATGACCCACGTAGAAACGAGAGAAACCTTTTTTGAAAAGATTGTTTAGACGTGATCTTTCCTTGTTCTAAAAGAAAGATATTATTGTTCTATTTCTCGTTTTTTTTAGATCCTTTTTCAGGATGTTTACTAAGGCGTGATGGGTTAAAGCCGATATTCATCAAGGAAGGCATAGTATTCTTCAATAAAGACGTCATGCTCATCAATGAAGTTCCTATAGTGTTGAGATAACAGGTACAACTTAATATCTACATCCCTATGCAAATTAACTGCAGAATTGCGGATAAACAGGATTAATGCACACAAGCACAGGGTATTGATCAGTGCTGTAGATATGCCGCCGATAACAATCAATTTTGGTGGTGTAGGAAAAATGGTTATTCCTGCTATGCAGGCTCCCAAGGCTAAACACGTCGACAGTATAGTTAAAGCAAGGATTATCCCGGATTTTAGGGTTTTATGGCTTCCTGTTGGAGGGGAGGGTCGTTCCTTCACGTGATAAATTAGCGGATATAGAATCAGTTGTTTGTCGCATGCATACAAGTTGCCTGTTTACACGCAAGCATGTTAGATAAGGGTTTTATATAAGTCAAATAGTAGTACCGGCTTAGTGTGTGTCTCTCAGCAGGGCTTTATAATAAAAAAGGCCCCACAAATGTGTGCGAGGCCTTGGGGGTTTATTTTTTATGAGAGCGGAAAATTTTGCTGAACAATTTTGGTTTTTTCATTGCAGGAGTCTTTGCATCTTTAGACGTTGTTTTGTCTTCAGAAGGCCCTGTAGGCTCGGTTTCAGGCGTAGATGAGCTTACTGCGTCTACGTCGGCTCCAGAAGTTTTCTTGAGAGCTTTTTTATCAAACGCTTGCATGGTGACCACTACTGTTTTATCTTCCCAACTAGTTACAGGATGTTCAGTCGTCCTTATAACTTTTTGGCCCTTGCTCTTAGAGGTTACTACATGTTGTACTTTGACAGTCTTTACTGATTTCTCAAGAATTAGGCCCTGGTTGAGTCGATATACATCAAGACGTTGGTCTAAAATTTGTATATCTTTTAGGAGTTTTTTCCCTTCAGTCTCTAAAACTTGTTTTAGCTGTTCCACTTGCCCTTCTACATCGACGAGTTGTCCTTGTAAATATTTCTCCTTCTTTAAAGATGTCTCTAATGCAGCATGAAGATCTTCCTTATCTTTTTCTAAATTAGAGAGTTTCTGTTTTAAGGCTCCTTCTTGTTTGATATCGAGTTCCTGCATCTCTTGATATTGTTGTCTTTGATGCTCTAATTGTTGTTGAAGAGCTGTTATTTTCAACTGGAGTTGCTCTAGTTGTTGTTTGTAGCCCTCAGCTTCGGATGTTACTGCTAAGAGTTGTTCTGCTGTAATGTCCTGAGATGAGCCTGCAGCCTCTTTTAATAGAGCTTCAAGTTTTAGTTGTTCTTCTGTTGATGTTCTGAGTGCCTCTTCAGTTTTTACAACTAATTCTTGTTGGCTTGCTAATTGTTGTTCAAGCTGTTCCTGTGTTTTTTGTGAAGCTCTCTGATGGTCTGCCATCTTTTGCTGAAGATGCGTAAGGTCGGTTTTTAAATGACTTATTTCTGAAGTCTGCATATCACATTGGAGCTTGTGATCAGAGATCTCAGATTTTTTCTTCTCTAATGCAGCTCTTAATTCAGCTAGCTCCTTTTGCAACTTTTTACAGTTGTCAGAAAGCTCTAGATTGCGTGACTCTTCTTCAGTTTTTTCATGAAATAGTGTTCCACAGTTGTTTTGTAGAGAGGTATTTTCTTCTTGCAAAAGGTTGTTTTGGATTACTAGATCCGCATTTTGTTGTTCTAGCTGACTAATTTTTTGGGCATCAGCATCAGCTATTTCACTCTCGCTCCAACTTTTATCTTCTTGCAAATCACTATATTGTTGAAGGAGATCGTTATACTGTTGAGCTAATGTATTATAATCAGCTGTGAGTTTTTCAATACTCTGCTCATCATCGACGCTATCTTGGTTGTACTCATCGACAAGCTCGTTATATTGATCTAATAACTGATCTATTTTAGCATCTGATGTCTGCAACTCTGCATGAAGGGCTCCAACTTCTTTTTTCCCATGGGCAAGTAATGCAGATACCAGAGCAATAGCAATTACCGAAAGTATAGCACCGCCAATAACAATGAAATTGGCGTATGCAGGAAAGAATATGGTTCCTATGGCACATGCGATTATTCCTAATAGAGCCAAGATTACAGCTGCAACGTAAGTGACTTTAGAAGATAAAATTTTAGAAATTCTTGATGGCGATGATGAGGGAGGAAGTACCTGCTCAGAATGCACTTCGGAGGATTCCATGCTAGATTCACGAGCTTGATCTACTAACCATGAAGGGAGTGGAGGAGGAGGTGGAAGGGTGTCAGGTAGTTTCATAAAATCTCCTATAATAAAAATGTTTTGAGAGACTAAGTTAACCCTTACAATTCCCCGATTGCTGAGTTGCCTGCGGTTGTCACACTGGTTATTAGTCTCATGAAATCAATAACAAGTTTTTAAAAACCGGGCGATATTAACCCCCCCCCCAATGTCAAACATTATAAATGAGTTAGGTTAGAAAAATGGCATGAAACTGCTCTAGAAAACGGCATGAAATTTTGTGAGAAAATCATGTGAAATATAGAAAATAACATTAAAAAAGAGGGATGTGAAAGGAAAGAAGAAGAACTTGGGGCAGACAGGATTCGAACCTGTGACCAACGGGTTATGAGTCCGTGGCTCTAACCGCTGAGCTACTGCCCCGTGATTAAGAGAACGAATATTAACATATAAGCTTCTGACAAGCAAGTGATATCCGTCATCTATTCCGAAGATTTCAAATAACGCACGGAGATTTGCTTCATGCGCATGTAGAGAGATTCCCCGCCATTTACCCTTCCAATAGACAGGTAGTGACTAAGTTGATCAAAAAATACAGGTTTGCACGTTAATATGGTGACAGGAGTTTCTCCGGAATATACTTCAGCAAATAAAGCAGCGATCCCAGAAGAGATCAAAGCTTCCGTGTAGGTAAAAAAGAATAACCGACCTTCTTGATATACCTCATAGAGATATAAATCGCTCTGACAGCCTAACACAAGGTTTTCTCTTGTGATTCTACTTTTATCGAATGCCTTAGATTTTGATCCAATATCTAAAAGCGTGTTGTATAAGACATCTTTATGAAATTTTTCAGGAAACAGCATCTGTGAAATGCGGTGCTGTTTTTTCAAACATCCAGAGTGATGTAGTGGGCATACAGAGGGATCCAAAACTATTCCTCAACAACACGATTAGGCTCTTGTCTTAGGTAAGTTAAAGTTTGTGATAATGCAAGGATTCTTTGATTTGCTGAAGCAATAACAAGATCAGGATCACTAAAATGTAAGTGATCTCGATACTGTGTTGTAGGCATATCGAATACATAAGGCAAAGGCGCATTCATCTTTAATTGCAATGTATGCAGCGCATTGATCATTTGAGGATTATTCTGTTGCTGCGCAATTGCAGAAATTTGCTTCTGCATAATCATTTGATTTTTAATAAGTTGGTATTGATTAATTGCCTTTTGAATATCTGCTACTTTTTTATTAAAAGCCTCTCTGTCGGCAACATAGTTGTCATCATCTCCTAAACGTAGACCATAGCAGGTGAGAATACTAATTTGGTTTCCTATGCAGGCCCCAATAGTGATTCCAACAGCTTGTGGAATGGCATAAATTAAAGCAGAAATAGAGGCGATAATTGTAGCTAAAAGAATTTGACGCGTTCCATTCGGATCAAGTTGCTGTAACCCATAATTCATCAAATTCCAAAGACTATTCGTATTCTTATATTTATTTTTTCTATCTAAAACATTGGCAGTAAAAATACCAAAAACCACCCCAATGCCTAAACCGATACCAAGCCATATAGTCAAAGTTACAGCCATAGTATGGTGACAGGCTAATATTAAAGCCCAAGCAAGGATATAAAGTAGAATATACTTCCAATTATCCCTTAAGAAGGAACTAATTTTTTCTCCTACAGAACGTACATGATCCATACATGTTTTGGGAGAGGAGATGTGGGGTAAAATTTTTAAAGAAGATAATGGAGGAATAGAAGAGGATACTGTAATCCCATTAATCTTGCTGTCAGGTAGCTGAGCTCTCTCTATAGCAGCATCCGATTCACTATCAGATTCACTATGATTTTGCATGCTCGCCGCACCCTCCAAACTACTAGGAGAAAGAGCTCTAAAAGTAACAGAAGATGTCATTCTATATTTATTAAAGATAATTAAGTCGCCACATAGTAAAGTAAATTGATTTTAGTTGTAAATATTGTAATAAAATTTTTCGCATGATCCGAACTGTTCAATTATTTTTTTATAATATTTTAGCTATCTGTGAAAGGCGTTTGACTTTTTCTTCACACTGAATATAATTCTGCTGCATTTATGGATGGAGCGGAATGGGATAAGCTCTATTCTTTAAAAAGACCAAATCTGCCCGTCTGGCCACTCTTCAATATTAAGATGTCTTTGGCCGAGAGGATTTTGTTTAAGGATAATTAATACATGGCCAAAAAAGAAGACACCATCGTGCTTGAGGGTAGAGTGCAAGAACTCCTTCCCGGGATGCATTTCAAAATATTATTAGAGAATGGCATGCCGGTCACAGCTCATTTGTGTGGTAAAATGCGTATGAGCAATATTCGTTTGCTTGTTGGAGATCGCGTCACCGTTGAAATGTCAGCTTATGATCTAACAAAAGCTAGAGTTGTATACAGGCATCGTTAACTGTTTTCTGTTGATGTTTTAAAATAAGTGACATAGACTAGGCAATTCTCTGAGCCATTATGAAACAGTGAATATAGGCCCAGATAGCTCAGTGGTAGAGCACTTGCATGGTAAGCAAGCGGTCGTAGGTTCAATTCCTATTCTGGGCAGAAGCAATGGTTGGAGTAAAACTAATTTAATGAGGATTCTGAAATGTCAAAAGAAACTTTTCAACGTAATAAACCCCATATCAATATAGGGACCATTGGACACGTTGACCACGGTAAAACGACGCTAACAGCTGCAATTACACGTGCACTGTCAGCAGAGGGGTTAGCTAATTTTTGCGATTACAGTTCTATTGACAATACTCCTGAAGAAAAAGCTAGAGGAATTACTATCAACGCGTCTCACGTTGAATATGAAACCCCTAACCGTCACTACGCTCACGTAGACTGCCCTGGACACGCTGACTATGTTAAAAACATGATTACAGGTGCTGCTCAGATGGATGGAGCGATTCTCGTTGTTTCCGCTACTGACGGTGCGATGCCTCAGACCAAAGAACATATTCTTTTGGCGAGACAGGTTGGTGTTCCTTACATCGTTGTTTTCCTTAACAAAATCGATATGATTTCTCAAGAAGATGCTGAGCTCGTAGACTTAGTTGAAATGGAATTGTCCGAACTTCTAGAAGAAAAAGGTTATAAAGGTTGCCCAATTATCCGTGGTTCTGCTTTGAAAGCCTTAGAAGGTGATGCAAGCTACGTTGAAAAAATTCGCGAGTTAATGCAAGCAGTGGATGATAACATCCCTACTCCAGAGCGTGAAGTTGATAAGCCTTTCTTAATGCCTATCGAAGACGTATTCTCTATTTCTGGTCGTGGTACTGTGGTCACAGGACGTATCGAGCGTGGAATCGTTAAAGTGGGTGATAAAGTACAGATTGTTGGTTTAAGAGATACTAGAGAGACAATTGTTACCGGTGTGGAAATGTTCAGAAAAGAACTTCCAGAAGGTCAAGCAGGGGAAAACGTTGGTTTGCTCCTCAGAGGTATCGGTAAGAATGACGTTGAACGTGGTATGGTTATCTGCCAACCTAATAGCGTGAAATCTCACACACAATTTAAAGGTGCTGTCTACATTCTACAAAAAGAAGAGGGTGGACGTCATAAACCTTTCTTTACCGGATACAGACCTCAGTTCTTCTTCCGTACAACAGATGTTACAGGTGTTGTAACTCTCCCAGAAGGTACAGAGATGGTTATGCCAGGCGATAACGTTGAATTCGAAGTTCAATTAATTAGCCCAGTAGCTCTAGAAGAAGGTATGAGATTTGCTATTCGTGAAGGTGGTCGTACAATCGGCGCTGGAACAATCTCAAAAATCATTGCCTAATATAGGTAATTTTATAAGCATGATTGAGACACCCCGTCTTAGTCATGCTTTTGGGTGTGTAGCTTAGCTGGTAGAGCAGTGGCCTCCAAAGCCGCCGGTCAGGGGTTCGACTCCCTTCGCACCCGTATAGACTTAATTTTTTTGATCTAGAAATTCGCTTATGAAACAACGCAATCATCAAGAGACGCTCTCTAAAAAAATCTCTAAAGCTAAAAAGCAAGCGAGAGCTGGCTTTCTAGATGAAATTAAAAAAATTGAATGGGTCAGCAAGCATGATCTGAAAAGATACGTTAAAATCGTGATAGCAAGTATTTTTGGCTTAGGCTTTTCTATATATTGTGTGGATCTCGTGTTTCGTAAGCTACTTACATTGTTAAGTAGTATAACAAGCTTTTTGTTTGGTTAGTTGCATGTTTAAGTGGTATGTCGTTCAAGTTTTTACGGCTCAAGAAAAAAAAGTTAAAAAAGCTTTAGAAGATTTTAAAGAATCATCTGGAATGACCGATTTTATACAAGAGATTGTCTTGCCTATAGAAAACGTCATGGAAGTGAAAAAAGGCGAACATAAAGTAGTCGAAAAATTCATTTGGCCAGGATACCTATTAATTAAAATGCATCTAACAGATGAATCCTGGTTATATGTGAAAAATAATCCTGGCGTTGTTGAATTTTTAGGCGGGGGAGTTCCTCTAGCTCTATCTGAAGATGAAGTAAGAAATATTTTAAAGGATATCGAAGAGAAAAAAGCTGGCGTTGTACAAAAACATAAATTTGATGTTGGTTCAAGAGTCAAAATTAATGACGGTGTTTTCGTAAACTTCATCGGTGTCGTTTCTGAAGTTTTCCATGACAAAGGACGTCTCAGCGTCATGGTGTCCATCTTTGGAAGAGAAACTCGTGTTGATGATTTAGAGTTTTGGCAAGTGGAAGAGGTTGCTCCGGAACAAGAAAGTGAATAAGAGTAAGAAAATCTGTGTATTCTTATTCCCCATCTTCTTATAATTTTAGTTTTTCGTTTCTTCCTCTTTATTCATAGAGGGGCGTCAAGATAGAGTAAGGTTTAGTATGTCGAATAAAAAGGTAATTAAGTTAATTAAACTGCAAATCCCTGGTGGCAAAGCCAATCCAGCTCCTCCAATAGGACCTGCTTTAGGTGCCGCAGGTGTGAATATTATGGGATTTTGCAAAGAGTTTAATGCTGCAACGCAAGATCGTCCTGGAGACCTATTGCCAGTAGTGATTACTGTTTATTCAGACAAAACTTTTACATTCATCACCAAACAACCTCCCGTATCTTCTTTGATCAAAAAGGCATTGAATCTAGAGTCTGGGTCTAAAATTCCTAACAGAAATAAAGTTGGAAAATTAACTCAGGCACAAGTGACAGCTATTGCCGAACAAAAAATGAAAGATATGGACGTCGTTCTTCTGGATTCTGCAAAACGCATGGTGGAAGGAACAGCCCGAAGTATGGGTATAGACGTCGAGTAAATTGTAATAGGGCTGCATAATTATGACAAAACATGGAAAACGTATACGAGGCATCTTAAAAAGCTATGATTTTTCAAAGTCATATTCTTTGCAAGAAGCTATAGATATTTTAAAACAATGCCCCACAGTGCGCTTTGATCAAACTGTCGACGTGTCTATCAAATTGGGCATAGATCCAAAGAAAAGTGATCAACAAATTCGTGGATCCGTTTCCTTGCCTAACGGTACAGGAAAAACTTTAAAAATTCTTGTGTTTGCTGCTGGAGAAAAAGCTAAGGAAGCGCTAGACGCTGGAGCTGATTTCGTAGGTAGTGATGATCTTGTTGAAAGAATTAAAGGTGGTTGGGTTGACTTTGATGTCGCTGTTGCCACTCCAGATATGATGCGCGAAGTCGGAAAGCTAGGGAAGGTTTTAGGACCTAGAAATCTTATGCCTACACCTAAAGCTGGCACAGTAACCATGGATGTTACTAAAGCTATTGCTGAGTTGCGTAAGGGAAAAATTGAATTTAAAGCAGATCGCGCTGGAGTGTGTAACGCTGGTGTAGGTAAACTATCATTTGATCGAAACCTTCTTAAAGAAAATATCGAAGCTTTATGCTCTGCTTTAATTAAAGCTAAGCCGCCAGCAGCTAAAGGTCAATATCTAGTATCATTTACCGTTTCTTCGACTATGGGGCCGGGTATTTCTGTCGATACTAGGGAATTAATGGCGTCTTAATTGAAGAGGGAAAATGAAAGAAGAAAAGAAATTACTCCTTCAAGAGGTAGAAGAGAAAATCTCCGCATCCCAAGGTTTTATTTTATTGAGATATCTTGGATTTTCGGCAGCGTATTCTAGAGAGTTTCGTAATTCACTCTCCGGAGTTTCTGCAGAATTTGAAGTATTGAAAAAAAGAATTTTCTTCAAAGCTATAGAAAATTCAGGTTTTGAGATAGACTCTTCAGATACTGGAGGGCATTTAGGCGTAGTATTTGCTTATGACGATGCTGTTTCTGCGGCAAAACAAGTATTAGATTTTAATAAACAACATAACGATTCACTAGTTTTTCTTGCCGGGCGGATTGATAGCGCTAACTTGTCGGGTAAAGAAGTAGAGGCTGTTGCCAAATTACCTTCAATGAAAGAATTGAGACAACAAGTTGTGGGACTGCTAGCTGCTCCTATGTCTCAGGTTGTTGGAATTATGGGATCAGCTCTTTCTGGTGTTATCTCTTGTATCGACCAGAAAACACAAAAAAACTAAGAAGAATGTTAAAACTCTCAAATTAAGTAAGGGTGACAAAAGTGACGACACAAAGTTTGGAAACTTTAGTAGAGACATTAAGCAACTTAACAGTATTAGAACTAGCTGCTTTAAAAAAATTGTTGGAAGATAAATGGGATGTCACTGCTGCTGCTCCTATGATGGCTGTTGCTGCTGGCGCTGCTGTTGGTGGTGATGCTGCTCCTGCTGAGTCAACAGAATTTGCAGTGATTTTGGAAGATGTTCCTGCAGATAAAAAAATTGGCGTTTTAAAAGTTGTCCGAGAAGTTACAGGATTAGCTTTAAAAGAAGCTAAAGAAATGACAGAAGGTTTACCTAAAACTGTTAAAGAAAAGACTTCTAAGTCTGATGCTGAAGATACTGTTAAGAAATTACAAGATGCTGGAGCAAAAGCTTCCTTCAAAGGCTTGTAATCTATGGGAAAGAAAAATCTATAAGATTTTTCTTTTCTTTTTTATCATGTATACAATCGTAATGCTCCCTTAACAGGCATACGTAGGCTTGTTTAAGGGAAGTCTTTTGGCATCACAATAGTCTTAGGAGAGCTCGCATGTTCAAATGCCCGGAGCGGGTTAGCGTCAAAAAAAAGGAAGACATCTTAGATCTTCCAAATCTTATTGAAATTCAAATTAAATCTTATAAGCAATTTCTTCAGATTGGGAAGCTTGCGGAAGAGCGCGATAATGTCGGCTTGGAAGAAGTTTTTAGAGAGATCTTTCCAATTAAATCTTACAATGAAGCTACTATCTTAGAGTATCTGTCTTATAACTTAGGTGTGCCGAAATACTCTCCCGAAGAGTGTATCCGTAGAGGGATCACCTACAGTGTAACTCTAAAAGTTCGCTTCCGTTTGACTGATGAAACAGGTATCAAAGAAGAAGAAGTCTATATGGGAACTATACCCATTATGACAGATAAAGGTACCTTTATTATTAACGGTGCTGAAAGAGTTATTGTTTCTCAGGTACACAGGTCTCCAGGAATTAATTTTGAGCAAGAAAAGCACTCTAAAGGAAACATTTTGTTTTCCTTCAGAATTATTCCTTATCGAGGTAGCTGGTTAGAAGCTATTTTTGATATCAATGACTTAATTTATATCCATATTGATAGAAAAAAACGTCGCCGCAAGATTTTAGCTATGACGTTTATTCGTGCTTTAGGGTATTCATCTGACGCTGATATTATTGAAGAGTTTTTCCAAATAGAAGAGCGCTCTTTAAAGAGTGAAAAAGACTTCACCCTTTTAGTTGGTAAAATCTTAGCGGATAATGTTCTCGACGAATCCTCCTCCTTGGTTTACGGAAAAGCTGGTGAAAAACTTAGTACAGCAATGTTAAAACGTATGCTGGACGCGGATATTTCAACTTTAAAAATAGCGGTAGAGGCAGATGAGAATCACCCTATCATCAAAATGTTGGCGAAAGATCCAACAGACTCTTATGAAGCTGCTTTAAAAGATTTCTATAGAAGATTACGTCCAGGAGAGCCTGCAACATTAGCTAATGCGCGTTCTACAATTATGCGTCTATTCTTTGATTCTAAGCGTTATAACTTAGGAAGAGTAGGTCGTTATAAGTTGAATAGAAAGCTCGGCTTCCCAATGGACGAAGAGACTCTATCACAAGTTACTCTGAGAAAAGAAGATGTCATCGGTGCTTTAAAGTATCTTATCCGCTTAAAAATGGGTGATGAGAGAGCCTCGATTGATGATATTGATCACCTAGCAAACCGTCGTGTACGTTCCGTAGGGGAATTAATTCAAAACCAATGCCGTTCTGGCTTGGCTAGAATGGAGAAAATCGTTCGTGAGAGAATGAATCTATTTGATTTCTCTTCCGATACATTAATTCCTGGAAAAATTATTTCCGCGAAAGGTCTAGCAAGTGTTTTGAAAGACTTTTTTGGTCGCTCCCAACTTTCTCAATTTATGGATCAAACCAACCCTGTAGCGGAATTAACGCATAAGCGTCGTTTGTCAGCTTTAGGTCCTGGTGGTTTGAATAGAGAAAGAGCTGGGTTTGAAGTTCGTGACGTACATGCGAGCCATTATGGACGTATTTGTCCGATTGAAACTCCAGAAGGACCAAACATTGGTTTGATTACTTCGCTCTCTTCTTTTGCGAAAATCAATGAATTTGGATTTATTGAAACTCCCTACCGCATTGTTAGAGATGGTGTTGTCACTGATGAAATTGAATACATGACAGCCGATGTTGAAGAAGAATGCGTTATTGCTCAGGCTTCAGCAGCTCTAGATGAATATAATATGTTTGTGGATCCTGTATGCTGGGCAAGGTGTCGTGGAGAGGCTTTTGAAGCTGATACGAGTACTGTTACACATATGGACGTTTCTCCAAAACAATTGGTCTCGATTGTTACAGGTTTGATTCCATTTTTAGAACATGACGACGCTAACCGTGCTCTCATGGGATCAAACATGCAACGTCAAGCTGTCCCTTTGTTGAAAACTGAAGCTCCTATAGTTGGAACAGGATTAGAAGCTCGCGCTGCTAAAGATTCCGGAGCTATTGTTGTTGCTGAGGAAGATGGAGTTGTTGACTACGTGGACGGTTATAAGGTCGTTATTGCACCTAAACATAACCCAACATTGAAACGTACTTACGATCTTAAAAAATTCTTAAGATCTAATTCAGGTACATGTATCAACCAACGACCTCTATGTAGTGTTGGAGATGTCATAGTTAAAGGTGATGTTATTGCCGACGGTCCTGCTACAGATCAAGGAGAGCTTGCTTTAGGAAAAAACATCTTAGTTGCCTTCATGCCATGGTATGGGTACAACTTTGAGGATGCGATTATTATTTCTGAAAAGCTCATCAAGCAAGATGCGTATACTTCAATTTATATTGAAGAATTCGAATTAACAGCTAGAGATACAAAATTAGGAAAAGAAGAGATTACTCGTGATATTCCTAATGTTTCTGAAGAAGTTTTAGCTAATTTAGGTGAGGACGGGATTATCCGTATTGGTGCTGAAGTAAAGCCTGGTGATATTCTTGTTGGTAAAATTACACCAAAATCAGAAACAGAACTCGCTCCTGAAGAACGCCTATTACGCGCTATCTTTGGTGAGAAAGCTGCTGATGTTAAAGATGCTTCTTTGACAGTACCTCCGGGAACAGAGGGCGTTGTCATGGATGTTAAGGTCTTTAGTAGAAAAGACAGACTATCCAAGAGTGATGATGAGCTTGTAGAAGAAGCTGTTCATTTAAAAGATTTGCAGAAGGGTTATAAGAATCAGGTTTCGGTATTAAAGACTGAATACCGTGAGAAACTTGGAGCCTTATTACTTAATGAGAAAGCTCCTGCTTCGATTATTCATCGCCGTACAGCAGATATTTTGGTTCAAGAAGGTACAGTATTTGATCAAGAAACTATAGAGCTTCTTGAACAAGAGTCTTTAGTTGATTTGCTCATGCCTCCTTGTGAAATGTATGACGTCTTAAAAGGTCTACTTTCTGACTATGAGACTTCTTTACAACGCTTAGAAGTCAATTATAAAACAGAAGTTGAGCATATCCGTGAAGGAGATGCTGATCTTGACCATGGTGTCATTCGTCAGGTTAAAGTTTATGTTGCTTCAAAAAGAAAGCTCCAAGTTGGAGATAAAATGGCTGGACGCCATGGAAACAAAGGTGTTGTTTCTAAGATCGTTCCTGAAGCTGACATGCCTTATCTAGCTAATGGTGAAACTGTACAGATGATCTTAAATCCTCTTGGGGTGCCTTCGAGGATGAACCTAGGCCAGGTATTGGAAACGCATCTTGGTTATGCTGCAAAAACTGCCGGCATTCATGTAAAAACTCCAGTATTTGAAGGATTCCCAGAGTCTCGTATTTGGGACATGATGATCGAACAGGGATTACCTGCAGATGGTAAGTCTTACCTATACGATGGAAAGACTGGAGAGAGATTCGATAATACTGTAGTTATTGGCTACATTTATATGTTGAAACTCAGCCACCTGATTGCGGATAAAATCCACGCTAGATCTATTGGACCTTACTCTCTAGTAACTCAGCAACCTCTTGGAGGTAAAGCTCAGATGGGAGGTCAAAGATTTGGGGAGATGGAAGTGTGGGCTTTAGAAGCTTATGGTGTAGCTCATATGCTTCAAGAGATTCTTACAGTAAAATCAGACGACGTTTCTGGACGAACAAGGATTTACGAATCCATTGTTAAAGGAGAAAACCTCCTTAAATCAGGTACGCCTGAGTCGTTTAACGTTTTGATTAAAGAAATGCAGGGTCTAGGACTTGATGTTCGTCCTATGGTAGTAGATGCTTAACAAATCACTTGTTGGAGAAAAACAATAATGTTCGGAGAAGGTTCTCGAGACAATGCCACTCTATCCAAAGAGGGGCTATTTGATAAACTAGAAATTGGAATTGCCTCAGATATTACTATTCGCGATAAGTGGTCTTGTGGGGAAATCAAGAAGCCTGAAACAATCAATTACCGTACGTTTAAACCTGAAAAAGGTGGATTGTTTTGCGAAAAGATTTTCGGGCCTACGAAGGATTGGGAATGTTGTTGTGGTAAATATAAGAAGATTAAACACAAGGGCATTGTCTGCGATCGCTGTGGAGTAGAGGTCACCCTTTCTAAGGTACGTCGTGAACGTATGGCTCATATAGAGCTTGCAGTGCCTATTGTGCACATATGGTTTTTTAAGACTACACCTTCAAGAATCGGTAACGTCTTAGGAATGACTGCATCTGATCTTGAAAGGATTATCTACTATGAAGAATATGTAGTTATCGATCCAGGTAAGACAGATTTAAATAAGAAACAGCTTTTAAATGACGCTCAATATCGAGAAGTAGTTGAGAAGTGGGGTAAAGACGCTTTTGTTGCTAAAATGGGCGGAGAAGCTATTTACGATTTATTAAAATCAGAAGATCTTCAAAGTTTATTGAAAGAGCTTAAGGATCGTTTGCGAAAAACAAAATCTCAGCAAGCTAGAATGAAGCTCGCTAAACGATTAAAGATCATTGAAGGTTTTGTTTCCTCTTCTAATCATCCTGAGTGGATGGTTTTAAAAAGCGTTCCTGTTGTTCCACCCGATCTTCGTCCATTAGTTCCTTTAGATGGCGGAAGATTTGCAACTTCTGATTTAAATGATTTATATCGTCGTGTAATTAACCGTAACAATCGTCTAAAAGCTATTTTAAGATTAAAAACTCCTGAAGTGATCGTTCGCAACGAAAAACGTATGTTACAGGAAGCTGTGGATGCGTTATTTGATAACGGTCGTCATGGACATCCTGTAATGGGAGCGGGTAATCGTCCTTTAAAATCTCTTTCTGAAATGTTGAAAGGGAAAAATGGACGTTTCCGACAAAACCTTTTAGGTAAGCGTGTCGACTATTCTGGACGTTCTGTTATTATCGTCGGCCCCGAATTGAAATTTAATCAATGCGGTTTACCTAAAGAAATGGCTCTTGAGTTATTCGAACCATTCATTATTAAAAGACTTAAAGATCAAGGAAGCGTCTACACTATTCGCTCTGCTAAGAAAATGATTCAACGCGGGGCCCCTGAAGTTTGGGACGTTTTAGAAGAAATTATTAAAGGTCATCCCGTATTACTTAACCGAGCTCCTACGCTTCACCGTTTAGGGATACAGGCTTTTGAGCCCGTATTGATTGAAGGTAAAGCTATTCGTGTTCACCCGTTAGTGTGTGCAGCGTTCAACGCCGACTTCGACGGAGACCAAATGGCTGTTCACGTGCCACTGTCTATTGAAGCACAGCTAGAAGCTAAAGTTTTGATGATGGCTCCTGACAACATCTTCTTACCATCTTCCGGAAAGCCTGTTGCAACACCTTCTAAAGATATGACGTTGGGTATTTACTATCTAATGGCTGATCCTACTTACTTCCCTGAAGATCACGGTGGAAAAATTAAGATCTTTAGAGATGTTACTGAGGTATTGCGCGCATTATATACAGGTGGATTCCTTGATGAGCGTATAAATAACCGTTGTGATGAGACTGGACGTGGTATCCACATCCATGAAAAAATTAAAGTGCGTATTGATGGTCAGATTATTGAGACCACTCCTGGACGCGTTCTGTTTAATAGAATTGTTCCTAAGGAATTAGGGTTTCAAAATTACAGCATGCCAAGTAAGCGTATCAGTGAATTGATTTTACAATGCTATAAGAAAGTTGGTCTTGAAGCGACTGTGCGTTTCTTAGATGACCTTAAAGATCTAGGGTTTATCCAAGCGACAAAAGCTGCGATCTCCATGGGATTGAAAGACGTTAGAATTCCTGAGATTAAGAGTGAGATTCTTAAAGAAGCTTACGATAAAGTTGCTGTTGTTAAGAAGCAATACGATGACGGTATTATCACAGACGGGGAGCGTCATTCTAAGACTATTAGTATTTGGACGGAAGTTTCTGAATTGTTATCAGATGCTCTTTATGTTGAGATTAGTAAGCAAGCTAAGAGCAAACACAATCCTTTATTCTTAATGATTGATTCTGGAGCTCGAGGTAATAAATCTCAGTTGAAACAGTTAGGAGCCTTGCGAGGTTTGATGGCGAAGCCAAACGGAGCGATTATTGAATCTCCGATTACTTCAAATTTCCGCGAAGGGTTAACAGTTCTTGAATACTCGATTTCTTCTCACGGTGCTAGAAAAGGTTTAGCCGATACTGCCTTAAAAACAGCGGACTCTGGATACCTAACGCGAAGACTCGTTGACGTAGCTCAGGATGTAATTATTACAGAGAAAGATTGCGGAACATTGAATCATATTGAGATTTCTGCAATTCGCCAAGGTTCTGAAGAACTTTTACCTTTGAAGGATCGTATTTACGGTCGTACGGTGTCTGAAGACATTTATCAGCCAGGGGATAAGAGCAAGCTTCTTGCTAAGAATGGAGATGTTGTTACATCTGCTCAGGCAGAACTCATTGACGATGCTGGTATCGAAAGCATTAAAATTCGTTCTACACTTACTTGTGAAAGCCGTCGCGGTGTTTGTGCTAAGTGTTATGGATTGAATCTTGCTAATGGTCGCCTCATTGGTTTAGGGGAAGCTGTAGGTATTATTGCTGCTCAGTCTATTGGGGAACCAGGAACACAGTTGACAATGAGAACGTTCCACCTTGGAGGTATCGCTGCGACATCTTCAACTCCAGAAATCGTTACAGATAATGACGGTATTTTGGTGTATATGGATCTTCGGGTTGTTGTAGGTCAAGATGGCAACCATCTGGTATTGAACAAGAAGGGAGCGATTCACGTTGTTCGTGATGAAGGCCGTAGTCTAGAAGAATACAAGAAGCTCTTAAGTACCAAATCTATCGAAAGTTTAGAGACTTATCCAGTAGAGCTTGGTGTAAAGATTTTGGTTGGCGATGGGGAAAAAGTATCCTCAGGTCAAAGAATTGCTGAAGTTGAGCTGCATAATATTCCAATTATCTGTGATAAACCTGGTTTTGTGAAATATGAAGACTTAGTGGAAGGTATTTCTACAGAGAAAGTTGTCAATAAAAACACAGGATTAGTCGAGCTTATTGTTAAACAGCATCGCGGGGAATTACATCCTCAAATTGCTATTTACTCTGATGCCGGTTTAACAGAATTAGTTGGAACATACGCAATTCCTTCTGGAGCTATTATTTCTGTTGAAGAAAACCAAAAAGTTGATCCAGGTATGTTGTTAGCGAGATTACCTCGTGGAGCAATCAAGACTAAGGATATTACTGGTGGTTTACCGCGGGTTGCTGAATTGGTTGAAGCTAGAAAACCTGAAGATGCTGCAGACATTGCGAAGATCGATGGTGTTGTAGATTTTAAAGGAATTCAGAAAAACAAACGTATTCTTGTTGTTCGTGATGAAATCACTGGAATGGAAGAAGAACACTTAATTCCATTGACCAAACACTTGATTGTTCAGCGTGGAGATAACGTGATGAAAGGGCAGCAGCTAACAGATGGTTTAGTTGTTCCTCATGAAATCTTGGAAATCTGCGGTGTTCGCGAATTACAGAAATATTTAGTAAATGAAGTTCAAGAAGTTTATCGTCTGCAAGGTGTGGATATTAACGATAAGCACATTGAAATCATTGTTCGTCAGATGTTGCAGAAAGTTCGTATTACCGATCCAGGTGATACCACTTTACTTTTTGGTGAAGAAGTTAATAAGAAAGAGTTTTACGAAGAAAATAGACGTACAGAAGAAGATGGTGGTAAACCAGCTCAAGCTGTTCCTGTGTTATTGGGAATTACTAAAGCTTCGTTGGGTACAGAATCATTTATTTCTGCAGCGTCCTTCCAAGATACGACTCGTGTATTGACTGATGCGGCTTGCAGTAGCAAAACTGACTATCTCTTAGGATTCAAAGAAAATGTCATTATGGGACATATGATTCCAGGAGGTACAGGGTTTGATACACATAAGCGGATTAAGCAATACTTAGAAAAAGAACAAGAGGATCTTGTTTTCGACTTTGAAAGCGAATCTGAATGCGCTTGTTAACTAGGCTTTAGGCTTTAACGATCGAGATAGGAGGTTAAGTTTTGAACCATAACCTCCTTGATAGTAATGTTTTTTTTTGGTAGTCTCACCTCAAGACGAATAGTGATAACAGGGTGCTTATGTCTAGCCAATTCGAGCAGCTAAAACTCTTGAGTGTTCTTGTTTGCGATACTGGTGATCCAGAGTTAGTTAAAACTTCAGGATCTCAAGATGCAACGACGAATCCATCTCTCATTCTCAAAGTTGCGCAAGAGCCGAAATATCAAGAATTGCTAACGGAAGCAATTGCTTGGGGCATTCGACAAAATGGCGATGATATTCAAACTCTGACTTTTGTTTTAGACAAGATACAGGTAAATTTTGGTTTAGAGATTCTAAAATGTATTCCTGGTAGAGTTTCTTTAGAGATAGACGCTCGTCTTTCGTTTAATACAGAAGCGATGATTCAAAGGGCTATTTTTCTAAGTGAATTATTTGCTGCTACTGGTGGCGATAAGAAACGTCTTTTAGTTAAAATCCCTGGTACTTGGGAAGGCATTCGAGCTGTAGAAGTTTTAGAAAAGCAAGGTATTGCTTGTAATGTCACTCTCATTTTTAATTTGATTCAGGCTATTGCTGCTGCGAAAGCAAACGCAACGTTAATTTCACCGTTTGTTGGTCGTATTTATGATTGGTGGATAGCAGCTTATGGAGATGAAGGTTACTCTATAGATGCTGATCCTGGTGTAGCGTCTGTATCGAATATCTATACTTATTATAAGAAGTTTGATATCCCTACACAAATCATGGCTGCTTCTTTCCGTTCTAAGGAGCAGGTATTAGCCTTAGCAGGATGTGATTTGCTAACAGTTTCTCCAAAGTTGTTAGATGAATTGAAAAAGGATCAATCACCGGTTGCGAAAAAATTAGACGTGGCTGCTGCTAAGAAACTTGATGTACAACCTGTTGAATTGACAGAAAGTGTATTTCGTTTCTTAATGAATGAAGATGCCATGGCTACAGAGAAACTTGCTGAGGGTATTCGTATATTTTCTGGCGATACTCAAATTCTTGAAGCAGCGGTTACAGAATTTATTAAGCAAATAGCCGCCCAAGATGCGTAAGAAAAACTGCCTTTGAGTTGAATGCTTGAAAGGCAAATTAAAGAAGATAAGATGAACCATAACTCGTTACTTGTTTTTTCCTGTCCGTGCTGCTGCGAAGGAGAAGTTTCTTTTTCTGTATTTAGCTTGGAGGAAGTCCTAGCTTGTAGTTGTTGTTCTTCTACATATGTCTTCGACTCATCAATGCGAAACTCTATTCGTCAGTTTGCTGCGTTATGTCTGAGGATTCATGAAGCCTCTTCTATATTAGGAAATGCTGCGGTTTCTGTATCTGTTCAAGACAGTGCTGTAGAGATTCCTTTCCAATTGCTCTTTTCTAGATTTCCTGTGGTTTTCAACTTAACTGTTGAAGGCAAGAAGATAGCAATTCGCTTTATCTTCGACGCTCTTAAAAGAGAAGTCTTATACAAAGAGAATGAGTCTTTAGTTTAAAAACTCTAAATATTATTCCCCTTGAAGTGATTTTAATGCTTCTTCAAGGATAGCGTCTCCGGAAGCAGCTTCTTTTGCTGAAAGCTTAAATGAAGAGACTGTTTTTAAGAAAATCAAAGATACATTGGGATAATCATCTAAGGTAGCCGTGCTTGTAAAGATATAGGCTTTGTGATTGATCACGGCAACGCCTTGAAGGCAAAAAACCTTTCCCCAAGAAGAATTCTTTTCTGTTTTAATAATAGTAAATTCCCCGTTGGCAGCTTGTAGGTGCGTAAATACAGAAGATTCTAAGGTCATTTCATTAGATTTATGATAGGTAAGAATCTCTTCAATGTATGCAGATTGATTGTTAGATGTGATTTCTTGAGCAATATTGATTGTAGGGGTCAACGATCCTGTCCCTTGGCCAATAAATACCACATCGAGTTTTTCAGGGAGTTGAGTTTTATCATTTATGCATTGCCAATTACTTGGAATGCGAATCGAATATTCATCTCCAGAATAGGAAACCCATGAAATTAAATGTTTTGCTTTTTCCTCTTGTCTTGTTCTTCTATTTTTATTTGTTTTGTGAGGCACATAGCGAGAAGCAGTTTTGTTAGAAACAATGATTTGTGATCTTTTTAATAATCTTCGTTGATAAACGCTCGAGGGACGTCTGTGAGCCTGTTTTTCGTTGTTCTGCAATGTTCTTTGTGTTTGAGAATTTTCGCTTGCTGCGAGCGAAAAACTAGCAATCAGAAAAGGAATAAGAGCGTGAAGTTTCATGGAAATCTTTTATTTAATTTTAATTAAATGATCTAATGCTATAATCTGTTGGATTAGTTGAACTATAATCGAATTTTTTTTTAAGATAAACTCTGTTTTCTCATGGTAGCAACGATATGGCAGATCTCGGTGCAGAAGATAAGTTAAAGCAAATCTGCGATGCTCTACGAATAGAAACTTTAAAACCTGCTGAAGATGAAGCAGAAGCCATTGTGCGTAATGCGAAAGAGCAGGCAAAAAGGATAATTGACGAAGCTCAAGAACGGGCGAGTCAGATTATTACTTCAGCTCAACAAGATGCTGACCATAAGCTAAAACAGGGGGAGTCCGCTTTAGCTCAAGCAGGAAAGCGTTCCTTAGAAAGTTTAAAACAAGCTGTAGAAAATAAAGTCTTTAAAGAATCCTTGGCGGAATGGCTAGACAATGCTTTAGCTGATCCTGAGGTATCTGCTAAACTTGTTGCAGCGTTGATACAGGCTATAGAAGACCAAGGCATTTCCGGGGATCTTACAGCTTGTATTGGCAAACACGTGGCGACAAGAGCCGTTAATGAATTCCTAGGAAAATCCGTATTAGCAAAACTTAAAGGTAAGGGAGTAGCTGTCGGTAATTTTGTTGGTGGGGTTCAATTAAAAGTTGAAGACAAGAATTGGGTTTTAGATCTTAGTTCGGATACCTTGCTTGATCTTTTAATGCGTTATTTGCAAAAAGATTTTCGTGAAATGATATTTCAGGGCTCATAGGCTTTTTCTTCAAATGCGGAGTCCTAACCAATTTTAGAGTTATTGCCATGACTCAGTACTACTTTTTATCGTCGTTTTTTCTTCCTCAGCTTCCTGAGTCCCGGCCCGTCTATTCTTTTGATGATCTCGATGATTTACTTCATTTAAACTTATCTAATGAAGATCTAGGCCATTACGTTATCTTAAAGCGTTTTTTTGATTTTGAAAATTTTGCATTTTTCTGGTCTGGAAAACCTCTACCGCATGCTTATGGTATAGTGACACAAGAGAATGTTGAAAGTATGGTGAATCTTCAACAATGGTCGGATGACTGTGAGTTCGAGGATTTCTTTAAGGATTTCTTATTGCAATATAAGACTTCTCAAGAGCGTCTAGATAACTTCTCCTCGTTAGTTAGAGAATTTCTATCACATTACCAACGTAGCTCTTCTGAGTTCCTGCGTACGTATTTTACATTTAAGCAAAACCTACGCGTTATTTTGGCAGGTTTTCGCTCCCGAATTATGAAGCTTGATGTTTCTTATGTATTAAGAGATGAAGATAGTTCTGATCCTGTGGTGCTTCAAGTGTTGATGCAAAAAGATGCTCCTAATTATGAGCTTCCAGGAGAATTTTCAGATTTGAGTGATGTATTACAGGATTACGGTCGCTTACCTCATACATTGAACCGTACACTATCTTTGTACGAGTTTCATAAAATTGAAGAGATGTATCGTGATAAATATTTTGATGCGAATGCAGTTTTAGCAAGGGTTGCAGCGTATTTATTTGCCATTCGCAATAGTATGGTAAATTTAGAGCAAGGCAAAAACATTATTAATTCTATGGAAAAGGCAATCACATGGTAGCAACTTCGGGACAAACAACTCAGGGATATGTTGTAGAAGCCTATGGCAATTTATTGCGTGTGCGTTTTGATGGGCATGTACGTCAAGGGGAAGTTGCTTATGTTAACGTTAACGACACATGGCTGAAAGCAGAAGTCATTGAAGTTGTTGGTCAAGAGGTCAAAATTCAGGTTTTTGAAGATACTCAAGACGTTTGCCGAGGAGCTTTAGTCACTTTCTCAGGACATTTGTTAGAAGCAGAACTAGGTCCAGGGTTATTACAGGGGATCTTTGACGGATTGCAAAATCGTCTGCAGGTGTTGGCAGAAAGTAGCTTCTTCTTAAAGAGAGGAGAGTATGTTAATGCTCTTTGTAAGAATACATTGTGGGAATATACCCCAAAAGCGGTTGTAGGAGATGTTCTTGTTCGTGGAGATGCTCTAGGTTTTGTAAAAGAAGGGTACTTTAACCACAAGATTATGGTGCCGTTTTCCTGTTTTAAAGAGGTGACGATTACCTGGGTAATTTCGGAAGGTAGCTATAGTGTTGATACAGTAGTTGCTAAAGCTCGGGATGCGGAAGGGAAAGAATACAGCTTTACTATGGTTCAGAAATGGCCAATTAAGCAGGCATTTATCCAAGGGGATAAAGTGCCCTGTCATGAGATTATGGACGTGGGCATACGTATTTTAGATACACAAATTCCAGTGTTAAAGGGTGGAACGTTTTGTACTCCTGGCCCATTTGGTGCGGGAAAGACAGTTTTGCAACACCATTTATCGAAGTATGCTGCTGTAGATATTGTGATTCTCTGTGCATGTGGAGAGCGTGCGGGTGAAGTGGTAGAGGTATTACAAGAATTTCCTCACCTTACAGACCCTCATACAGGGGAGTCTTTAATGCATAGAACATGCATTATTTGTAATACCTCTTCTATGCCAGTAGCAGCTAGAGAATCTTCCATTTATCTAGGCATTACTGTTGCAGAGTACTATAGACAGATGGGTCTGCATGTACTTTTGCTTGCTGATTCCACATCACGTTGGGCTCAAGCATTAAGAGAAATTTCAGGAAGATTAGAAGAGATTCCTGGAGAAGAAGCTTTTCCAGCTTATCTAGCATCAAGAATAGCTGCTTTTTATGAGCGTGGTGGTGCTGTACGTATGAAAGACGGTTCAGAAGGTTCTTTGACAATATGTGGTGCTGTATCCCCTGCGGGAGGGAACTTTGAAGAGCCTGTAACACAAGCTACGTTATCTGTAGTAGGAGCTTTCTGTGGTCTTTCTAAAGCTCGTGCGGATGCTCGCCGTTACCCTTCTATTGATCCTATGATTTCGTGGTCAAAATACCTAGATCAAGTTGGAGATATATTAGAGAATAAGATTCAGGGTTGGGGCAAAGCAGTCAAAAAAGCAAATTACTTCCTTCGTGAAGGATCTGAAATTGGCAAACGTATGGAGGTTGTTGGAGAAGAGGGTATCCCCATGGAGGATATGGAGATCTACCTAAAAGCAGAATTATATGATTTTTGTTATCTCCAACAGAATGCTTTTGATGCTGTGGATTGTTATTGTCCTTTTGATCGGCAAATTGAGTTATTTTCATTAATGAGTCGTATTTTTGATGCGAAATTTAGCTTTGATTGTCCCGATAATGCGAGGAGTTTTTTCCTTGAATTGCAAAGTAAAATCAAAACCTTAAATGGACAGAAGTTCCTTTCCGAGGAATACAAGGAAGGAATGGAAGTAGTTCTTAGGTTATTAGAGACGAAGATGGTACAAACAGCGTAAGGTTATGCAGACAATATATACAAAAATTACCGACATCAAAGGAAACTTAATAACTGTAGAAGCTGAGGGAGCGCGTTTAGGTGAACTAGCGGAAATTGAAAGAGTGGATGGAAGATCTTCATACGCTTCTGTTTTACGCTTTGATGCTAAGAAAGTAACCTTACAAGTCTTTGGTGGAACTTCCGGATTGTCGACAGGGGATCGGGTAATATTTTTAGGTCGTTCTATGGAGGTTACTTACGGGGAATCTCTAATAGGTAGACGTTTAAATGGTGTGGGTAAACCTATTGATGGCGAGGGAGAGTGTTTCGGTGATCCGATTGCAATCTCAACACCTACGTTTAATCCTGTTTGTCGTGTTGTTCCTAGGGATATGGTGAAAACCAATATTCCTATGATTGACGTATTCAATTGTTTAGTGAAGTCTCAAAAGATTCCTATCTTCTCTTCTTCTGGAGAGAGTCATAACGCCTTATTGATGCGTATAGCTGCACAAACAGATGCCGACATTGTCATTATCGGTGGTATGGGATTGACATTCGTTGACTATAGCTTTTTCGTTGATGAGTCTAAGAGATTAGGATTCGCCGATAAATGTGTGATGTTTATTCATAAAGCTGTAGATGCACCTGTAGAGTGTGTTTTAATTCCTGATATGGCCTTAGCATGTGCTGAGAAATTTGCTGTAGATCACAATAAGAATGTGTTGGTCTTACTTACGGATATGACAGCGTTTGCAGATGCTTTAAAGGAAATCGCCATTACTATGGACCAGATCCCTGCGAACCGTGGATATCCGGGATCTTTGTATTCGGATCTTGCATTGCGTTATGAAAAAGCTGTGGATATAGCAGAGGGCGGGTCCATTACTTTAATCAGTGTGACTACGATGCCTGGAGATGATATTACCCATCCTGTTCCCGATAACACGGGATTCATTACGGAAGGTCAGTTTTACCTGAAGAATAACCGTATTGATCCGTTTGGTTCTCTATCTCGTTTGAAGCAATTGGTTATTGGTAAAGTAACTAGAGAAGATCATGGAGATCTTGCAAACTCTTTAATACGGCTATATGCCGATTCTAGAAAAGCTGCGGAAAGAATGTCCATGGGCTTTAAGTTGTCAAATTGGGATAAAAAGTTATTGGCATTTGCTGAGCTTTTCGAAACCCGATTAATGAGTTTAGAAGTAAATATTCCTTTAGAAGAAGCTTTAGATATTGGTTGGAAAATTCTTGCTCAAAGTTTCCATTCCGAAGAAGTGGGTATAAAGGAACAGTTGATCAATAAGTATTGGCCGAAGTCATGTCTTCACAGATAAAGCTAACAAAGAATGCCTATCGTTTAGAAAAGGTAAAACTCTCACGTCTGGAAACATATTTACCGACGTTAAAATTAAAAAAAGCATTGCTGCAAGTAGAAGTTACCAATGCTATTCGAGAGGCTAGTGAGAGCATACAAGCGTATGAAGCAGCCAGGGAAAGTATTTATGCTTTCGCAGAGCTTTATAGTGTTCCTCTTTATGTTGATGCGATTGCAAATAGTTTTAAGATAGAGAAAGTTGAAAAAGACTATGAAAATATTACGGGGATAGAAGTCCCTGTGATAAGGAATATTATCCTAGCTGAATCTTCTTATTCTGTTTTAGATACTCCTATTTGGATCGATACGCTTGTAGCTTACTCTCGAGAGTTTGTAATTAATAAAGTGCGTTCTGAAGTAGCTGCGGAAAAGCAAAGAATTCTTGAGGAAGAATTAAGAAATGTATCCATTCGTGTAAATCTCTTTGAGAAGAAGCTAATTCCAGAGACTACGCGAATGATTAAGAAAATCGCGATTTTCTTAAGTGATCGTAGTATTACAGATGTTGGCCAGGTTAAAATGGCTAAGAAAAAGATACAGCAGCGTAAGGAGGAATCCGAATGCGCGTAAATGTCGATAAGTATCTCTTTATTGGAAGAAATCGATCAGAATTTTTTACTGCTTGTAGAGAACTTGGAGTTGTTGAGTTCATTTCTGATAAAAGATTGATTACTTCAGAAAAACTACGTCATTTTTCTGAGTGTTTGAAAATTTTAAATTCCCTGAAAAGAGATTACCCTTCCGCTCACTTATCTTTGTCAAAATCTCAAGATTTAACTGTTGAGCAGATAGTAGATGAGGTGTTTGCTCTTCATCAGGAAATCCATTCTTTAACAGAAGCTATAAAAGCTTTAAGGAAGGAGATTCTTAGAGTTAAACCTTTAGGACCCTTTTCCTCTGATGATATTATTGAATTTACAAGGAAAACTGGATTAACGATCAGATTTTTCTATCGTAAACATGTGGACGAGGACAATCTAGAAGTAGAGCAATCTAATGTCTTTTACTTATCTACAGCATATAATTTTGATTACTACGCTGTTATCGGTGTCGTTGAATTGTCAAAAGATCAATTCACAGAGATTGATGCTCCACACTCTGTTAATGAATTGCAAGCTAAAGAAACCGTTCTTTTAAGAGAGATACAGTTTAAGAAGACTAGGATTTGTGAACTTTATGCTTACCGTCAGGATGTTCTTGAAGGTTTATGCGATTATGATAACGAACAACGCTTACGCCATGCTGAAGAGAGTGTAGAAGAGCTCTTTGATGGTAAGGTATTTTCTATTACAGGATGGGTAATCTCTGATCGTATCCAAGAACTAGAGAAGTTGTGTGATCAGTTTGATATTTGTTTGCATAAGGTAGCTCCGGATCCTGATGAGATTGTCCCTACATATTTAGAAAATAGTGGCCTAGGACGTATCGGAGAAGATCTGGTGAATATTTATGATACGCCGGCATCTTCAGATAAAGATCCCTCATTATGGGTATTTATTTCGTTTTTCTTCTTCTTTTCTATGATCGTCAATGACGGTGGTTACGGGCTTGTTTTTTTAGCAACTTCGCTTTTTATAACGTTTAAAGCTCGACGGGTCCTGAAGCGATCTAAATCATTGGCACGTTTCTTGAAGATGTTCTCAATTTTAGGGTTGGGATGTATTTTCTGGGGATTTGCTACAACGTCATTTTTTGGGATTTCTATAAGTCCTTCAAATCCTTTGCGAGAGTATTCCCTTACCCATATGTTGGCTTTGAAGAAAGCAGAATATTACTTGGATAAGCATCCTAAAGGATATAAAGAGTTAGTCAATGAGCATCCTTTATTGAAGGATAAACAAGGTGCCGAAGAGTTCCTTCTTGCTACGGAAAAATCTACAGGAGAAACGGTAGCACGTGCTGTTGTTTACGATAAGTTTATAGATAATATCCTAATGGAATTGGCGCTATTTGTTGGAGTCGTCCATATGGCTTTGGGAATGTTGCGTTATATGCGGCAGCGTTATTCTGGCCTAGGATGGATTGTTTTTATGTGTGGGGCCTATCTATATCTTCCCTTATATTTGCAATCCGTATCTTTGATTCATTACCTATTTCACGTTCCCTACGATCTTGGGGGAATCATTGGTTATTACGGAGTGTTTGTTGGTATAGGCCTTGCTGTTGCCGGTGCAGTTTTGCAACGTGGTGTTGGGGGTATTGATGAGATTACAGCAATTATACAAGTATTCTCAGATGTTTTGTCTTATTTGCGTATTTACGCATTAGGATTGGCAGGAGCTATGGTAGGAACAACAATTGTGCAAATTAGCAACCGTTTCTCTCCTGCTATAGCCTTCGTTATTATTTTGTTCGGTCATTCAGTGAATATCCTTCTCTCTATTATGGGAGGAGTGATTCATGGACTTAGATTAAACTTTATTGAGTGGTATCACTATAGCTTTGATGGCGGAGGGAAACTCCTACACCCTTTAAAGAAAGTAGTGTGCCATAAGGTTGTGGATACCAAGGGATAGATTTAGGCAATAATTCTACGGTTTGATAGAATCCGTTGTCTTTGGAAAAATTAAATTATAAACAAGAGAACTAAAGAGCAGGTTCTTTGAGGTTTTCTTGAGATATTATTATGAGATATAGAGGTACATAATGATTGATTTATCGGTTGTTGGTCCTGTTTTTGCCATGGGCTTAGCAATGATAGGCAGTGCCATTGGTTGTGGTATGGCAGGGGTGGCTTCACATGCTGTGATGTCCCGAATTGACGAAGGACATGGAAAGATAATAGGTTTATCAGCAATGCCATCGTCACAATCTATCTATGGATTGATTTTCATGCTTTTGCTCAGAGATGGGATTAAAGATGGGAAAGTTGGTGCTATAGGCGCTATTGCTATGGGGCTTTCCGTTGGTATAGCATTGTTATTGTCTGCTATAATGCAGGGGAAATGTTGTGTAAGTGCTATCCAAGCATACGCTCGATCTTCGGCTATTTATGGTAAATCTTTTGCATCTATTGGGATAGTTGAATCGTTTGCACTCTTTGCTTTTGTTTTTGCGTTATTATTATTCTAAAATCTTATTGATCATAGTCCTATTTCCTCTGGTCTCAGTACTATGTTTATCAGCGTGTTCGCAACCTTCGTTGTCCTCATTTACAGAATTTGTAGATAATGATTATACGGCTGCGGCACATCTGGGTATAGAGCAGGCTTGTGTTCATGAGGTATTTGGTCAGCAGGTTGTTGTTACTTGGAGTCTGCCTTATCGGATGAAGAAAATGCTTCCCGCAACTCTACATCTTTGGGTGTACTATGGTGATGGGAAGATAGAAAAATTGACGTATGAAGTGCTTCAGCTTTCTGGTTACCGTGTGTACTGTCTGAAAGGCGATAATTACGAAGAGCGCCAGGGCATTGTTTCTTATAAGGTTTCTTTATCTAGTGGAGACAGAGAAATAGTCAGCCGACGCCATCATCTTTGGATGGAAGTCATTTCTGTAGATGCTTTTTAGACTTAGTTTTTTGCCGTTGCGGCATCTAAAAATGTTATAAAGATTTGGATATAGAATTATGGAAGAGGATGAATTTTCCAAAGCTTATGATCCTAAAGGATTAGAGGACAAGCTTTATGCTTTTTGGGAAGGGTCAGGTATGTTCACGGCTCAATCAGCAAGTGATAAGCCCCCTTATGCTATTATCATGCCCCCGCCGAATGTTACGGGCATTTTGCATATGGGCCATGCGCTTGTGAATACTCTTCAGGATGTTCTTATTCGCTACAAGCGGATGTCTGGATTTGAGGTGTGCTGGGTCCCTGGTACAGATCACGCAGGTATTGCTACACAAACCGTAGTAGAAAGACATTTATATGCTTCCTTGGGTAAACGCCGTATAGATTTTTCTCGAGAAGAATTCATCAAGCATGTTTGGGAATGGAAAGAGAAGAGTGAAGGAGTCATTCTTTCTCAATTGCGTCAGCTAGGATGCTCTTGCGATTGGTCTCGCTTACGTTTCACTATGGAACCGTTAGCGAACCGTGCTGTAAAAAAAGCTTTCAAGGCTCTTTTTGATAAAGGACATATTTACAGGGGATACTATCTTGTTAACTGGGATCCTGTTTTACAAACAGCACTTGCAGATGATGAAGTCGAGTATGAAGAAAAAGATGGTTGGCTGTACTACATTCGTTATAAAGTAGTCGATAGCTCTGAAGAAATCATCGTGGCGACTACACGTCCAGAAACATTACTTGGGGATACTGCCATTGCTATTTCCCCTGATGATGAGCGTTACAGCCATTTATTAGGAGCTAAGGTACATTTACCTTTTGTAGATCGGGAGATCCCTATAATTGGGGATATGTCTGTAGATCCTTTATTTGGTACTGGAGCTGTAAAAATTACCCCCGCCCATGATCGAGATGATTACCGCACAGGAATCAATCATAATTTACCTATGGTAAATATTCTGGCTCCTACCGGAGAGATTAATGAGAACGGGGGAATCTTTGCAGGATTAAGTAAAGAAAAAGCTCGTGAAGATATTATCACAGCGTTGGAGGCTATGGGGCTGTTTGTTAAAAAAGAGCCTTATAAGCTGAGAGTTGGCGTGTCTTACCGCTCGGGAGCAGTTATTGAACCATATTTGTCGAAACAATGGTTTGTTTCTGTAGAGAGTTTCCGAGATTCTTTACGTGAGTTTGTTGCTAATGATTCTATAAAGATTTTCCCTCCAGAATTTACTCGAAATTACCTCTCTTGGGTGAATAACCTTCGTGATTGGTGTATCAGTCGGCAGTTGTGGTGGGGACATCGCATTCCTGTATGGTATCATAAGAGTGATGAAGATCGTATCCTCTGTTATGATGGTGAAGGGATTCCCGAAGAGGTCGCTCAAGATCCTGATTCTTGGTATCAAGATCCTGATGTATTAGATACTTGGTTTTCTTCTGGGTTATGGCCATTAACATGTTTAGGTTGGCCTGATGTAGAATCTGGAGATTTAGAGAAATTTTATCCCACAGCAGTTCTCATTACAGGACATGACATTCTATTTTTCTGGGTAACACGCATGGTATTGCTTTGCAGTGCTATGGTTGAAGAGAAGCCTTTTAGCGATGTCTTCTTACACGGATTAATTTTTGGTAAATCTTATAAGCGCTATAACGATCTTGGAGAATGGACATACATCTCTGGAGAGGAAAAACATGCTTATGACATGGGGAAAGCCCTTCCTAAAGATGTTGTGGCGAAATGGGAGAAGCTTTCCAAATCTAAGGGGAATGTTATCGATCCCTTAGAGATGATTGGTAAGTATGGCGCTGATGCTGTTCGTATGACACTGTGTTCATGTGCAAATCGTGGTGAGCAAATAGATCTCGACTACCGTTTGTTTGAGGAATACAAAAATTTTGCGAATAAGATTTGGAATGGGGCGAGGTTTATCTTTGGTCATATTTCCAATTTAACAAGTAAAGATCTTGTTTATGGTATAGATAAGGATCTTCTAGGGTTAGAAGATTTCTATATTCTTGATGGATTCAATCAGTTGCTAAAGCAGTTAGAATCTGCATATCAAAGTTATGCTTTTGATAAGATAACAACCATGGCGTATGAGTTCTTTAGGAATGATTTCTGTTCTACATATATAGAAATTATCAAACCTACGCTCTATGGCAAACAAGGTAATGAGGAAGATCGGCTTACAAAACAGAAGTTATTAGCAGTTTTGTTGGTGAATATTTTAGGTGTTTTACATCCTATAACGCCTTTTGTTACGGAAACGCTATTTTTAAAGCTAAAGGCAACACTAGGTGATGTTGATGCACCATGCGCGGATACTATCACAGCGCATGCTTTAGATATGTTGCGAGCAGAATCTTATGTAGTGGCTCCTTATCCACAAGCTATAGATATTGCTATTCCTAAAGATCTTCATGAATCTTTTGCTCTTGCAGAAAGGCTAGTGTATACCATTAGAAATATTCGGGGCGAGATGCAGCTAGATCCTAGAGCTTCTTTAGAAGTGTTTGTTATTTGCCCTGAGGGAATTTCTATAGAGACTTACGTCCCTATGATGTGTGCTCTTGGTGGGATAGCTTCTCTTGAGTATCTTTCCGAAGAACCTAAGGATCGTGTCTATAGTTTAGGTGTTGTTGAGGGTATTCGTCTTGGAGTATTTGTGCCTATGGAACACATTACTAAAGAAAGAAATCGCCTAGAAAAAGAGAAAATGCGTTTGGAAAATTCTATTGAAAGTGTCTCACGCTTATTGAGTAGTGAGAGTTTTCGAGCAAAGGCTAATCCAGATCTTGTACGTTCTAAAGAAGAAACTTTAAAAAATAATCGTATGGAATTACAAAGTATTCTTGATAAGCTAGCGTCCTTTTCTTAGAAATTGAGGGCAAAGCACTCTTGCAGCGTTATGATATTATCAGAATGATTGGTAAAGGGGGTATGGGAGAGGTTTATTTAGCCTATGATCCCGTATGCTCGCGTAAGGTTGCTCTTAAGAGGATCCGTGAGGATCTTTCTGATAATGAGTTATTAAAAAAACGTTTTCTTAGAGAAGCTAAGATCGCTGCTGATCTTGTCCATCCTGGGGTTGTCCCTGTTTTTACGATTTGTAGTGATAGTGATCCTGTTTATTACACAATGCCTTATATAGAGGGATATACTCTTAAAAGCCTGCTAAAAAGTGTATGGCAATGTGATTCCCTTCCTAAGGATCTTGCAGAGCAAACATCGGTAGCGACTTTTCTTTCTATATTTCATAAGATTTGTTCCACTGTAGAATATGTACATTCTCGGGGAATTCTTCATCGAGATCTTAAGCCTGATAATATTTTGCTCGGACTTTTTAGTGAGGTCGTTATCTTAGATTGGGGAGCAGCATTATCTAAAGAAATGGAGGAAGATTTTCTTTCGGATATTGATGTCCGTATCCCGGGATCATTGTTTTCTAACATGACGATTCCTGGTAAGATCGTAGGCACTCCAGATTATATGGCTCCCGAACGTTTACGAGGGACTCCAGCTTCAGAAAGTACTGATATTTATGCTTTGGGAGTGATTCTCTATCAGATGCTGACATTATCTTTTCCTTATCGCAAGAAAAAGGGTCAGAAAATCAGTCTTCGTCATCAAATTAGTTTCCCTGAAGAAATTGCTCCTCATAGAGAAATTCCTCCGTTTCTCTCTCAAGTGGTCATGAGGGCTTTAGCGGCAGACCCCAGGGAACGTTATCGTTCTGTAAGTGCTTTGAAAGCAGATATAGAACAACATTTACAGGGAAGTCCCGAATGGACTCCTAAGATTGTTTTACATACTCAAGATAGAGAATGTTGGAAGTTCCATGAACCTATTTTATTATCTAAGTATTTCCCAATGCTGGAAGTGTCACCAGCTTTATGGTACAGCCTAGCCATTTCTAAGATAGAAAGTTTTTCAGAAGTGCGTTTGGAATATACGCTATTGCGTAAGGGACTAGAAGAAGGCTTTGGAATTTTGCTTCCTCCTTCCGAAGGCGTAGATCATGGGGATTTTTACCATGGTTATGGTTTTTGGCTGCACATTAAGGAAAATATCCTATCGGTATCTTTAGTAAAAAATGGCTTAGAGATACAAAAGACTTCCCGGCACATCGATGGAAATAAGGAGAAGTTTTTCATAGCTTTTGAAAAGCAAAATCACCGTTTATCTTTGATTATCGATAATATTGTCTGGACGATTCATATGGATTATCTCCCTGCTCGGGGAGGACGTATTGGGGTGATCATTCAGGATGTTGCTGATGTTTGCGGAAACATTGTTGTTTTAGAAAGTAGTGGATCTTTACAAGTCAGTTGTTTAGCGGTTCCCGATGCCTTTCTTAATGAAAAGTTATACGAGCGTGCCATTACGTTTTATCGTAGGATTGTTGAGTCTTTTCCTGGACGTAAGGAGGGATATGAAGCACAATTTCGTATAGGCATTGCTTTATTAGAAAAAGCTTCTGAGAATAGTGACTCTGAAGGATTTATCCAAGCTCTTGAGGAGTTTTCTACTTTACATAATAGTGTTGCGGCTCCTTTGGAGTATCTCGGGAAAGCTTTGGTATATCAAAGATTAGGAGAGTATAACGAAGAGGTCAAAAGCTTATTACTAGCTTTAAAGCGCTATTGTCAACGTCCTGAAATCTCTCGTGTTCGTGATCATGTTGTTTATCGTTTGCATGAAGCTTTATATAGCAATCACCGCATTTCTTTAGTCTTTATGCTTCTTGCTCTTCATGTTGCTCCCGAATCTATAAATGCTTCTGAAGAAGAGCATTTCCTTCAGAATTTACATGGAAAAATTCAAGATACTTTATTTTGCAATCTAGATATTTCCCCTGTGGATTTTCGTTCTTCTAAAATGGAATTGCTGTTGAGCTATTGGTCAGGATTTACACCGTTTCTTCTCGGGTTGTTTCAAAGATCTTGGGATTTAAAGGATTATCGTGCTCTTGCGGATATTTTTTACACTGCTGCAGATTTAGGAAATAAGGAGTTTATTGAAGAATACTCAGGAATTTTACGTGAGAACATCCGAACAACAACGTTTTCTAAGGAAATCGTAGAAATTCTTCCTGATCAGCTTCTTTGTTTCCTTTCAGGATTGGAAGCGTTAACGCTCCAGGAGTCTATAGAAAAGGTCTTTGACGGTATTGAAAATTTAGATCCTGTATTGATTTTATATTTGTTTGATTTATTTGCTAAAGACGCTTTGATTCACGGTAGAGGTGAAGAGATTCTGAAGGCCATTGCTCTAGTAGAAAAGTATATTTCTCCTCAGCAGCGTTATAGGTATCTTTTGCCCTATGAGGTGCTCTCTTATTTATGGATGAAAGATGCGAATAAAGTTTACGATCTTTTGTCTAGTTATGACGAATCTTCGTGGATAGACGATAGCAGTCACGCCTTCGTTCTTTATGGTTATTGGCTAGCACTTGCTGAAGATAGCTCCTTAGCTTATCTACATCTTTCAGGATGTCGAGAAGATTCTGTATTTCCACGAGCATTGATAGGAGTATTTTGTAGTCCTTTAGGTATTTGTGAAGAGCAGTTGAGTTATCAAGAACGGCGGCAGTTATTGTTGCAGAAATTTATCTTTTTCCATTGTTTAGGAAATAGTGAAGAACGCGATAAGTGCCGCACGGCTTACGATTCTAAAGAGCGTTCTTTATAATCCACTCATATACGTTTTTAGTACTGACTTTTTAGAAGTGGCAAGATCTTTAGGCTGTCCTGAAAAGAGTACTTTTCCTCCGTATTTCCCTGATCCAGGTCCCAGTTCTATAATATAGTCGGCATGTTTTAACAGCTGTATGTCATGGTCAACATAGATAATAGAATGCCCTTGAGATATCAGCGTGCGAAATAGCTTTTGCAATTGGCATTTCTTATTCACATCTAAGGAGGTGGCTATTTCATCTAGAAGAAATAGCGAGGGCTCTTGAGGAGCCAAGTGAAGGAATCGAGCAATTTTTACAGAGATTTTTTCACTTAGAGATAGGGAAGAGAGATTTTGGCCTAAAGGAAGATAGCCAAGCCCTGAGTCTATGAGAGCTTGTAGGGGAGCCTGTATTCTTTTAAGGAAAGGAAAAATAGTCAGGACCTCTTCAATAGGAGTTTTCAAGAGTTTCCCGAAGTGTTTCCCTTCATAGACAACCTCCTGAGATAGGGGTTGAATACGGTATCCTGAACATGTCGGGCACGTGCGCTTTTCTAAAGCATAAAAAGCTCTATCTATTAGGTGGTATCCTAAGCCTAAGCAATCAGAACATTGCCCATGTTTTGTATTTGTACTGAGCATACTTGCTGTAATATTTAAGGCTTTGGCTTGTGTGAGCGATGCGTAGAAGTTCCTCAAATATGGAGCAATATCAAAATATGTGCTGATGTCAGATCGTTGTGAAGAAGATAGCGGATGAGAATCTAGGAACACTACATTTGAGAAATGCGCATTTCCAGTATCGATAAGCTTTTGAGCCTGCTTATAAAACCCTTCGGTGAGTAATGAGGTTTTCCCAGATCCCGACACTCCAGCGATGGCAACGAGACTATACAAAGGAGCTTGTACATGAAGATTAGAGATATTATGAATCGAGAGACGAACCTCTAAAGTGTCTTTAGAGAAAACTTTTTTATGATCATCATCCTCTATAGATGATGGGAGTGGATTGGTGAGATATCCTCCTTGAGGTCCTGATCCTGGTCCTAAATTTATCGTGTGATCCGCACAGAGTTCTAATAGATGATTCCGGTCTGTAGCAATAACAGTGTTATTGTTGGTAACGAGTTCTTTAAGTAATTTGGTTAATGTTGGAATATCTTGAGGATGGAGTCCTGACAGGGGATCTTCAAGAAGATAAACAATATCTGTAAGATTTGTAGAGATTTTCTTTGCTAGGTGGAGGCGGTAGTGCTCGCCATCACTTAAAGTGTCTTGTTGTTGCCCTAGAGTGATGTAGCTCAATCCAACCTTATCAATAAATGCTAAGCGGTTTTGTAGATCTTGGATAATAGGTTGCGCTTGATCGTCATGGAGGGTCATTAACAGATTTTTGAGGAATTCGGTATCTTCTTGGTAGATATCTATGAGAGATGTTTCCCCTATGCGCACCTGTTGCGCATAGGTATGGATTCCCCATCCTGAGCATCCCGAGCATGTATCGGATAGAATTAGAGGATGGAGAAGAGGACAGAAGGGAACAAGATTGCATTGTTCCATGAGAATTCTTTCTAGTCCTGCATGTTTTTGAGTTCCTTGAAATAATTTTTCTTGAGTAGGGGGATCGAGATCTTGAATTTGCGTAGATGAGGAAATCTTCAGTTCTCTAATAAGATCAACCACACGTTTTGGAGAAATATCGGGGAAAAATAGCTTAAAGAGATCCAAGGGGGAATAATGAAGAATTTTATCTTTATGTGCCGTTAAAGAGAGTTTTAAAACATTCCCTGATCCACAACATTGTTGACATTGTCCTTCGCTATGCTCTCGGGATAAGAGTTTGCGCGTGATATTAGGATAGCTGTTTCCTAAGGAATCTTGCCAACCTAGAGTGTAAGATAGAGAGTGTTGTATTTTCCCCTGATTATGAATATGTAAGCGTATTGTTCGTGATAAGGAAAAAGCTAACGTTAATGAGGATAGCAAAGAAGATTCATGACTTTTGGAGATTTTTGTATGTTGGATAATGATGGCAGGATCTTCTAGAATTTCAGGAAGATGTTCTCCAAGATCATAAATCTCATTATTAGCAAATAGCTTTAAATATCCCTCTTTTTTCTTCATTTCTAGAGCAATAGACAGGTCTTCTTCAGGAGATATAGGCGCGGTTATTGTGACGTAAGAATTTTCATAATTTTGGAAAAGTTTATCGATAATTGTCTGCGGAGTGATTTTTTTTAGAGGTTTTCCTGTTAAGGGGCAATGAGGTTTTCCTAGCAGAGCAAAGAGTTTTTCAAGACCGTTGGTAATGTCTAAAGATGACGCTAACGAATATCTTGAGTTTTTTCGTATTCCTGTTTTTTTTATTGCAACGACTGGAGATAATCCTCGGACACTTTCTACTTGTGGCAGAGGGGTTTGCTTAATAAGAGCTTGGCGCACGTAATAGGGAAATAGCTCAGCATAAGCAATATTTCCTGCAGCATAAAGAATATCAAAGACTAAAGAATGTTTCCCTGATGCCGAAGGTCCTGAAATTGCTGTTAGAGCATTGCGAGGAAGAGTAATATCAATATGTTTAAGGTTGTGATGATAGGCATTTTGAATAGAAATATCTTTGAGAAGATGCCTATTTTGAGATTTCTCAGCTAGTTTAGGAAGAGCTTTCGTCTTTTTAAAATATGGCTGCAGAGCTTTTGCTGTAGGTGTATTGAGGGAAATTAGTTCTTCAGGAGTGCATGAGGCTAAGAGATATCCTCCGAGATTTCCTCCTTCAGGACCTAGTTCAATAACGTAATCAGCGATTTTCACAATATGCATATTGTGTTCTATAACGACTACAGTATGTCCTTGTTGAGTAAGAGATTGAAGAACATGGATAAGAGCATGGATATCGTGAGTATGCAATCCTGTTGTCGGTTCATCAAGAATATAAAGAGTAGGTTTTTTAGAAGGAGCGAGTAGCTCATAGGTAAGTTTTAATCTTTGGATTTCTCCTCCTGATAGGCTGGATAAAGGTCTTCCTAAAGGGAGATGATCAAGACCTAAGGAGCATAAAGCATGAATTTTTTCATGAATATGGGGAGTCGACATGAAAAATTTTTCCGCTTCATACGCTGTCATTGCTAAAATGTCAGCGATATTCTTTCCTTGATAGCGCACTTCTAAAATTTGCGGTTGGAACCGTTTCCCATGACAGAGAGGACAGGGAATGGGGGTATGGTTATCAAGAGTTATAGACCCTATACCTTGACATTCTGTACAGGCTCCTAAAGAGAGATTAAAACTAAAATGACCTTTTGTTAATCCCAAGCGTTTGCTTTTAGGCTGTTGGGAGAATAATTCTCGAAGATCATCGAAAGCCTTAATATAGGTTAGAGAAATAGAACGTTGAGAACGGCCGGGGAGATCTCGAGTAATATGTACGACACGTTCTATGGTGCCCTCTTCTATACATAAATGGGAGTCCTTATCTCCTTGAATAACGCGTTCCATAGCAGGAACTAAAGTGTCGTTAATTAAAGAAGATTTTCCTGATCCCGAAACTCCTGTCACTGCGGTTATTCTCTCTAGAGGTAGAGAAATAGTAATGTCTTTTAAGTTGTTAATCGTGGCATGAGACAGTGTAAGACGTGCTTTTGTCTTGGGGCGTCTTACAGGGATGTCTATGGTAAGTTCATGGCGCAGATAGCTTGCTGTTAGTGAATCACAAGTCTTTAAAAAATCTGCGGGAGTCCCATTAAATAGTACTTCACCTCCGAAGATCCCCGCTCCTGGACCAATGTCGATAATGCGATCAGCAAAAGAGATCATCTGCTCATCATGCTCAACAAGAAGAATGGTATTTCCCTGATCGCGTAATTTTTGAATTACTTGAATCAGTTTATGTGTATCGCGAGGATGGAGTCCTATGGAGGGCTCATCAAGAATATAGGTAATTCCTGATAACTCAGCTCCTAAATGTTTAGCCAAAGCTGTGCGTTCTTGTTCTCCTCCTGATAATGTTGCGAGTGTTCTTTCTGGGGTGAGGTAGGAAAGCCCTAAGTTTATCAATATGGAAAGGCGATTGTTTAAACCATCTAAGACTTCACGAATGGAGGGTAATGTCGGTGTTATAGAAGATGTAAAAGAAAAAAACTCATCAAGAGGCATTTTCTGAAACTCTACAAAAGTTTTTCCTTGCCATGTAGCTGCACAAGCGTATTCTCCAATTCCGGTTCCTTGACATGTAGGACAGGACGTTGCTGATGTCCCTTCAGGAATGTATTTTGAAGGTTTTGCGGCATAACGGACTTTTTCGCCAATCTCATTAAGAATCCCTCTCCAAACTTTGTGAGATAGGGGTTTCTTTCCTAATGTAGGATCAAAAAGGCGTACAGGAAGAACAAGATGCTTTTGACCATAGAGGAAAGCATTTTGGACAGAATCAGGAAGATCCTTCCATGGAGTGTCTAAACTAAAATTTAAGGTGTCGGCGAGAGATTGATACAGAGCGTGGTAAAAGTACGTAGAGCAGTTTCCTGCTAGTTTGCAACAGTTTTCTCGGATAGATAGGTCATTTTGAATAAGCGAGGGATCGTCAATGGTAATATAGATTCCTGATCCTTGACACTGTGTACAACGATCTTCGAGACTATGAGGAGAAAATACTTGTGGTGTTAATGGTGCATACGTCTGTTGGGTTTCCGGTATGTATACCTGCGTGGAAAAAGTTTCCTCATATGTCTCAGTGCTTATAGAACACTTCCCTTGTCCTAGATCAAGAGCAGAAAATAAGCTAACTTTCATACGCGCATTGTTACTTTCATTTTTAATGAAAGAATCAACGACAATAGCTACAGGGGACTCTTCACTAAGGGGAGACGTGAGAAAGGGATAAATAGAAGAAATGACGTTGTCTATACGGATTTTTGTGTATCCCTGTCGCACACATTCTTGAATGGAAGCTCTGCTTATATTTATCAGCGGTGCTAAGATGGTCACTTGCGTTCCCTCAGGAATGGTTGCAAGTGTCGCGAGAATCTTTTCCTTACTTTGTAAATGAAGAGTTTGTTTTGTATGCGGGTCTCTAGCTTCTCCATCTAGCGAGAATAATAAAGCAAGATGTTGGGAGAGTTCTGCGGCACTTCCAACAGTAGAGTGCGCATGATAGGCAAAATGGTTTTGCTTAACAGCAATCGTTGGGGAAAGACCGTGAATTTTTTCTACAGTGGGGTCGGGGAGAGGAGATAAATTCGTAGCGAAAAATGCTGGTAGAGTGGCTACATACCGTTTTCTTCCTGCTGCATAAACGGTATCAAAGGCTAATGAAGATTTTCCAGATCCTGATACCCCGGTAAGTAAGACAATCTCTCCAGGAAGAAATTCTATAGAAATATTTTTTAGATTTCTAACTGTAATACCAGAAATATGAACGGGTAAGCTAGGCATAGATCTCACGATAATTTAGTAAATAGAGAGAGATGTGCTATACGAATAATAACTACGTAGGAAACTAGTTTGATTTACTTGTAACTTTATAGAAAGAGAAAAAAGCAAACTACTCATTTCATAAGATTAAGAGATAAGTATCGGCTATGTTTCCCATAAAATAGTATAGTGTTAAGTATTTCAACATACAAATTAAGATTGAATCATGTATTCTGTCGTGTGTAGCGAAGCATGTTAGCTATTGCTTAAGTATCTTTTAAATTATTTTTGTACTAAGAGATTCATGTTAGCTATAAGGTAAATAAGTTTTTGATTGGTTTGAGAAATTAGGGAAATATGATCGCAAGAACGAAAATCATTTGTACTATAGGTCCAGCAACAAACACTCCAGAAATGCTTGAGAAGCTTTTAGATGCGGGTATGAATGTTGCTAGGTTGAATTTTAGTCATGGTACTCATGAAAGTCATGGTGAGACAATTCGTCTTCTTAAGGAATTGCGAGAAAAGAAAGGGGCTCCTTTAGCGATTATGTTGGATACCAAGGGTCCAGAAATTCGTTTAGGGAATATTCCCACACCAATTCAGGTATCTCGAGGTCAGAAAATTACCTTAGTAGGAAAAGAGGTAGAGGGATCTGCCGAAGGTGGCGTTACCTTACATCCTCAATGTGTTTTCCCTTATGTGCGTGAGGGTGTTGATGTCTTGATAGACGATGGTTATATTCAAGCTGTTGTGACCTCTGTTGGTGAGGATCATCTAGAATTAGAGTTTATTAACTCTGGAGAATTAAAGTCGCACAAGTCTTTAAGCATAAGAGAAATTGATTTAGCTCTTCCTTTTATGACGGATAAGGATATCAATGATCTTCAGTTTGGCGTTGCGCAGGGCGTTGATGTTATTGCTGCTTCTTTTGTCCGTTATGCTGAGGATATCGAAAGTATGCGCAAGTGCTTAGCAGATGCTGGCCGTCCGGATATGCCCATTATTGCTAAGATAGAAAATCGTTTGGGAGTAGAGAATTTTTCTCAGATTGCTAAAGCTTCCGATGGGATTATGATTGCCCGTGGAGATTTAGGGATTGAGCTTTCTGTTGTTGAGGTCCCTAATTTACAGAAGTTTATGGCAAAGATGTCTCGTGAAATGGGACGTTTTTGCATTACCGCTACGCAAATGTTAGAATCTATGATTCGCAATGTTTTACCGACACGAGCAGAAGTTTCTGATGTTGCTAATGCTATTTATGATGGTACCTCAGCAGTAATGTTATCTGGGGAAACGGCCTCGGGAAGTTATCCTGTCGCGGCTGTGAAAATTATGCGTTCTGTGATTCAAGAGACAGAAAAAAATCTTAATTATAAGTCTTTCTTAGAACTTAGCGATAGTGAATGTGCTGTTAAGGTATCCCCTTATCTTAAGTCTATAGGTTTATCAGGAATTCAAATTGCTGAGAAAGCTGATGCTAAAGCCATTATCGTTTACACGGAATCCGGAGGATCACCCATTTTCCTTTCTAAATACCGTCCGCGTTTTCCAATTATTGCTGTTACACCAAATCTATCTGTGTATTACAGGCTTGCTTTAGAGTGGGGAGTCTATCCTATGCTTACGCAAGAGTCAGACCGTGCAGTATGGAGACATCAAGCTTGTATTTATGGAATCGAAAGAGGAATTTTATCAAATTATGATAAGATTTTAGTTTTGAGTCGTGGCGCTCAAATGAAAGATACTAATAATCTTACCTTAACAACGGTAAATGATATCATCACAGCATCAGCTAAATAAGCTGATGCTTCTCATTTTAAATAGGTATAAAGCGATTTCTAGCTTTAAAACATCCTGCAGATAGTGAAGCTGTGATAAGCGCTATGACCAGGAGTATCGGTGTTAGAATGTACTTACTGATTCCCCATAGGGTATCGGGAACATGGATAGTTCCAGCGCAGATTAATGAGAAAACAACAACGGCAGCTATTGCTAATACTGCTAATGCTAATGCTGAAATCAACGCAAGAGCACGTTTGTTTTTCTGAGAGTCTTTACAAAAGCAAATACAGTTAAGAGTACATTCAAATGTAGACCCTAAACATCCTGTTAAGCACATAAAATTCTTCTGATTTAAAAATAACAAAGAGCATTCTCTCTTAAATTGGGAAAAAAAACAAAAAAATTTTTTACTTCCCTTTAAGATTTTTTTGAGAAATTCTTTAATGCGGTAATTAAAGATGCTTGTGGATGGAGAAGCTTTCTTTCTAGTGTTTTTTGTGTATAAAGAGTCTTGGAACCTGTTGTTTTAAAATGTTTGTGTAGGTTTTTGGGGAGCCCTACAAGATCAAAAACAGCGGGGAAGCTATTAGGAAGGGTGTGTAGAGCTTCAAGAGATGAGAATTCTTTTATAGTGTATTGAGGGAAATCGTCGGTAGGGATCTTCTCATTCGTTGGGATTTCTAAAGCTAATGTTAGTGAAGCCCCTGAATACAGATCGGCAAGATCCGTAAGGAATCCCTGAAAATTTCCCAGAGTAGCGTAATTGGCAATAACGAGAATATGGCTATAGGCATGTCTCTTTTTCAGATGGCTGAAGAGCTTTCGTTTCCATCGTTTATGCATCCACATCCACTGTTCAGGCTTATGCGCTATACCTTTTTCTAAGAATCCCATGAGATTGTCCATCAGTGAAGAGGTGGCTTCTTTGATGGGTAAAGATTTATCAGCATAAAACTTCTTACTAGGAACAATTCTATACCCGTTTTCATGACGAAACACTGCTATGGCTATTACCGGTTTTCCTGTTTTATAGGCGAGTAGTGCTGGAGATGTTGTTGTGAAAGCTTCATGCCCAAATAAGGGATATGCATAAGAGGATATGAGTAATGCTTGATCACCAACTATACCAATAATGTGTCCTTGTTGTAGAGCTTGAAGGGCAGAATGTATGCCTTGTTTTGGGCTAATAATTTTCCCTTTAAAGGTTTCCCGTAGAGAAAAAATTTTTTTGTTTAATCGGGCATTTTTTATCGGTTTTGCAAATGCTAAACCAGGATAATCTCGAGTGATAAAAAGAAAAGGAAGTTCCCAATTTGCTTGATGACCACAAAATAAAATAATCCCTTCGTTTTCATTCAGCTTGGAAAATGTATCTGCCAATTCTTTTTGTGTCAGGACGTCGCCACCGCAGAATCCTTCCGGATGGGTTTCCTCAGTTGCTATTGAAATTAAACTATCTATATTCCCTATTAATCCCTCCACAGCTAATAACTCTAAAACAGTAATCATCACATGTTGTATAGAGTGTTTAGCAATGTGCTTTCTCTCTTTAAAAGACTTATAGGGAAAAGCAAGGGCTAAATTTGTAAGTGCTGTTTTCCTGTAGTCAGAGATGGTATAGAAAACGATAGTGCCTAAAACTCTTCCAAAACAACATAGAAGAGAGCGGGGAATATGTTTAAAAATACTGATGAACGATATTCCTAAATAGTAAACGAACGAATCAAGGATAGTTTGTTTCGCGCGACGTATGCTCTTTAACATGATATAGAATCCCTACCCATACAATATAACAAGAGATTGGGAGCAAATAGGTAGTATTTTATAATAGATCGCGCTCATCAGTTGAATGAGCGGCTATCATCGACACTATAGGCTTCGATAACTCTTCCAACTGTTTTTATAGTTTTTACTATTAACTACACAAGCTTCTAGTTACAAACATCTAGTGGTATAGATTTCAGGGCTTTACCACTCTTTTTGAATTAGCTTTGAGGTTTCCCTAGATTTTGAATGGATAATCACTTTGTTATGGGAAATCTCCGCAGAAAGGTGCAGTGGAGATCCATCTTTCCCGAATAAAGAAAGCTTTCTTAAATATTCACGGAAGCGATGGCGAATCCCTGTTTCGTCAATCAAAGCGAAATCATGGAGAATCCCATGTTCTTGAGCCATGATAGCTTGAACAAAGGTGTCTTCAAGAGTCTTTTCGTCTATAAATTCTACAGCCCAGTTTACAGAGTTATTCCCATGTGGTGGCGCCATAACCACAGCTAAGGCAATGTTATTCTTCACAACATCTAAGAAAAGCTTACTGACATCTTTTGCATAGAGGGGAATATTGATTTGATAGATGCCTTGGTTAAGAATAATAGGGTGAGAAGCTTCTAAAGTATAAGCTAGAGGATTGAAGGTGTTGCTGTATTTTACAGGGAAGAAAAGTAAAACAGGGAGGTTAAGATTTAGAGGAATGAGTTCTTGTTTTAAAAAGAGTAAGCGTAAGAAATCTGCTTGAGGATCATTAAGATTTTCATAGGTATTGGTATTGCCAAAAGGAATAAGAATTTTTTTCCATTCTTCAGGAATAGGAAAGATAATCTCATCGTGATTCCCTTGGGCTATCCGATTTCTCTCCAATTCTTCAAAAGATACCTTATTGAGATTAAAGGTGAGCTCTAATCCCTGTTCCTTAAGAGCATTTACATATTCTTTAGGACCGCTGACTTTTTGGATAAGATATTTTGGCCAAACGTCTAAATATTCATAACCCTTAGGTGGACTTCCTACAGGAGTTGTAATCGTCACCGTAACGTCTTCAGTAACATATTGTGTCAGGCAAATAAAAATATCATCAGCAGAGACACTTTGAATATCTCTACGGATATTCATCTCACCATCAAGGCTAACAAGATTATACTTATCAATGGCAGCTATCCAGCTTTCCGTATGTCCCGTAGCGCTAATCACTACTTCCAAGTTTGTAGGACGAAGATCATGAACAGTACTTTTATTTCCTACGATGGTTAATGAAACCTTCTTGTCCAATAGACCATTGCTTTGCAATCCCAACACCGTTTGATCAGGATCAAGATCAACAATACGCACAGGGATGTTATTCAATGTGCGGGTAATGGTTACTGTTTGTCCGACGAGAATCCAAATGATGATAGCAAACCCTAAAGACACCACTTTTCTCAGCCAGTTGCGCATGAAAAAACGAGAAAGAAAATCGATCATTTTTTCCAAATCCACGAGCTAAAGGGTTTACGTTTTTGTTCTTTAAGAGCAAGAATACTTCTCAATACAGCTTTGAATCTGTCCATTTTCACTCCACGTGTCAAAATCCCATCACGAGATAACGATACGTAGCCATTTTCTTCAGATACAGTAATAATCAACGCATCGGTACGTTGACTTGCTCCTAGAGCCGCTCGGTGACGCGTTCCCATAGAACGTGATAACTGTGTTGTATCGTGTGCTAGAGGAAGAACAACACGCGCATAGGCTATAGTTTCTGCTCTGAGAATTACTGCTCCATCATGGAGGGGAGATGAGGGTTCAAAAATCGTCTCCAAGAGTTCTTCTGAGAAGTCCGCATTAATTTTTACTGAAGAAAAACTTAAAAACTCATCGAAAGAATCTTTATTTTCAAGAACGACAAGAGCACCAACTTGCCTATCGGACATCTGATAGATGCATGAGGTGAGGTGTTCAATAAATTGATCTTGTAGATCAATAACAAACTTCCTCCCATGAAACCGTACACGTGATAAGGCTAAGCGTATTTCTGGTTGGAAAATAATAAAAACGACGATGGCAGCGACATTGACAACATGTAACATCAATCGTCGGATAATAGGAAAATGTAACTTATCTGCTAAGACAAATAGAAAAAGAAAGGCAAGCAAACCAAAGACAACGTCCATGGCTCGAGTTCCCCAAAAGAACTTCAGAAGATAATTTAATACTACCCAAATCAGAATAATTTCTAACAAGGGTGTCGTATAGTAAGTAATATCTATGGGCATAGCTTTACTAGTTTCCTAGAATAGAATACTCGAAGAAATTCTCACCCTAAAGGCAAGCGACTGCTTTCTAAAAGAAGGTAATATAATACTGTAGCATATAGAGAAAAAGGTTAACAGCAAAGTATTTTATAGTTGCAATAGTTTGTTATATACTTCACATTACAGCTTTTTTATTTGTTCTCAGATTCCTGGCGGGCATATGGACACGGAGATTTTATCTAGAATACAGTTCGGTTTATTTATTGCATTTCACTACTTGTTTGTTCCTTTGAGTATGGGCCTCAGTATGATGCTTGTTTTAATGGAGGGCTTGTATCTAGTTACGAAGAAGAATATTTATAAACAGATGACCTGGTTTTGGATTGGTGTCTTTGCTTTAACATTTGTTGTTGGAGTAGTCACTGGCATCATGCAGATTTTTTCTTTCGGATCAAATTGGTCGAGATTTTCTGAGTACAATGGCAATGTTTTTGGAACCCTTTTAGGGAGCGAAGGTATCTTCGCCTTTTTCTTGGAATCGGGATTTTTAGGCGTTTTGTTATTTGGACGTCATAAAGTTTCTAAAAAAATGCATTTTTTCTCTACTTGTATGGTGGCTTTAGGAGCTCATATGAGTGCTTTCTGGATCGTATGTGCCAATTCTTGGATGCAAACGCCTTCGGGTTATGAAATGGCCATGCATAATGGACAGCTTGTCCCTATGCTGACTTCATTTTGGCAAGTAGTTTTCTCTCCTTCAAGTATAGAGCGTTTTATTCACGTTGTATTGGGAACTTGGTTATCAGGTGTTTTCCTTGTGATTAGTGTGAGCGCGTATTATTTGCGTAAACAACGCCATGTAGAATTTGCTCGTCAGGGGTTAAAATTAGGCGCGATTACTGGGATTGTCTTACTTATTTTACAATTATGGTCCGCAGATGTTAGCGCTCGTGGTGTTGCTAAAAATCAACCTACGAAATTAGCAGCTTTTGAAGGGTTATTTAAAACAGAAGAATATAGTCCCATTTATTTATTCGGTTATGTTGATGTAAAGAATCAGAGAGTTATAGGCCTGCCTATTCCTGGAGCTCTTTCGTTCTTAGTGCATAGGAATACTAAAACTCCAGTTGCTGGTTTAGATCAAACACCACAAGATGAATGGCCTAATGTGCAGATGGTTTTCCAATTCTACCATTTAATGGTTATGCTTTGGGGATTGATGGTTCTTTTGGCAGTCATTACCTGGTGTGTTTATAAGAAAAGGCGTTGGGCATTAAAATCTTTCGTTTTATCTGTACTCTCATTATCCGTTCTCTGTCCTACGGTATGTAATGAAGTGGGTTGGTTTGCTACAGAAATGGGAAGACAACCGTGGATAGTTTACGGTTTATTAAAAACTAGCGATGCTGTTTCTCCTATAATACGGGGAGGCCAGGTTGTTCAGACTCTTATTTTATTTAGTATAGTGTTTGTTTGTCTCTTATCTTTATTCCTCTTTCTTCTATGGAAGAAAATACAACGAGGACCCGATCAAAACGATCTTAATGAGGTGGAAGTATAGTCATGGATTTTTCGTTAGCTTCACTGTTGCCGATAGCTTGGTATGCTATACTAGTAGTTGCAGTCTTTGCTTATTCGTTAGGGGATGGTTTTGATTTAGGTTTAAGTACGATCTATTTCATATCTCGCGTTGATGAAGAACGCCGTACGCTACTGAATTCCATAGGGCCTGTTTGGGATGGTAATGAAGTATGGCTCATTATTATTTTTGGTGGACTTATGGCAGGGTTTCCGCCGGCCTACGGTGCATTATTATCTATTTTCTACATGCCAATATGGACATTAGTTTTACTTTATATCTTTCGAGGATGCTCTTTAGAATTTCGTAGTAAGGCAGAATCTGCGAAATGGAAAGCTTTCTGGGATGTTGTTTTCTGTGTATCGGGGATCGCTATTAGCTTCTTTCTCGGAGTTTTAGTGGGGAATATGATCCTAGGATTACCTATATCTCCTACGACTCCGTATTCTTCCTTATCTTGGATATTGTTTTTCCGTCCTTACGCTCTATTGTGTGGTGCTCTTGTCGTTAGTGCTTTTGCAATCCATGGAGCAACTTTCGTGTTAATGAAGACCGCAGGGGAGTTACAACAACGGATTATTAAGCGTTTCTCTTATATTATATCAGCATTTTTGGTCGTTTATTTTCTTCTAATTGGCGCTACGCTAGCTATGATACCGCAAATAAATGGATATTCTTTCCAAGTGGGAAGTTTTGCCGGAGTCCCTACATACCCTGTATTGATATTGTTATTTTCTATGACTTTGGGGAGTTGCTTAGCAGCTAGAAGTTGCGTATTTAAAAAGCGTTATGGTTCTGCTTTTCTCTATTCTTCGTTGCATTTACTTCTGTTGATATTATCAACAGTGACTTTGATTTTCCCAAATATCTTATTTTCTACAGTAAGCCCTGAGAATAGCTACACTATTTACAATACGGCGGCCAGCACGAAAACATTGCAAAGTCTTTTGGTAATCGTACTGGTAGGTTTACCGTTGATTATAGCTTATGGTGTCTACGTCTATCGTGTTTTCAGAGGGAAAACAGATTTCCCTTCGGTGTATTAAAAACGTTTAGAAGATTTTTATAACACGCTTCCTGTTTTAGGTTTGTAAGCTTCTTCAGCTTACAAACCTTTCTAAGAGTAGAGGCTGCCTTTTTCGTGTTTCAGAGTTTTTTACAATTGTGTAAAAATCCTTGGGCAGCTTCTTGGTCAAAGTTAAAGAATCTTCCTTTGTATAATGAAGATACCTGCAAGTGTTAGAGAGGCTTTGGGAAATCAGCGTATTCAACACTAGGGAAGTGCAGGAGAAACTTTACTTTCACATTGTCTTGCATATTCAAGCTCTGACAATTTGAAAGTAAACATAAAAGAGTGATTTACGAAACAACTTCTTTGATGTCGATAATATAATAAGCTGGAAAAGCAAAATGGTTATTTGGACGAGGTAAACACTCTACAGATACTCTCTTTCCTACCCACTTTTCTAAGTCTATTTTTGTCGCGTAGACAAAGGCTAGAGTATTTTCCTTATCTTTCAGCAAATAGTCGCCAGGATTATTCTTTACGACATGGGGATAAAGCTCGAGCTCTCCAACGAAAGTCTTCTTTTTCTTCTTCTCTTCTTCATAGAAGGCATCTTGAGTCAGCTTTTTAGCATGTTCCTGAGGCTGCATGCTTGCCCAAATCTTAAACAAAGAATACTCAAGACTTTCTCTGCCTTGAGTTTTTGGAGAAGTTTTTATTACCGTTTGTTTGCGAATATGTCGAGATAATAAGGATCCGGTAGTAGCAGGTCTTTCTGGGGTAGAGAGAGTATCAGACGAACTAGATGCCTGTTGCTTCCCAATAGCCTTATCTTGATTTGCTAAGGATTTTGCTAGGTAGGTATCCTGGATCTCTTCCAAAGCTTTTTGTATTAATGGCTGCAAGCCAGGAACATCATTGAATTCTTCAGATTGTACAAGATTAATCTTCTTATAAATTGCTTCTAAATCGACTAAATCCAAACCTTTTTTCAGCTCATCTTGAGCAAACTGCACAGCAGAATCGAGTAAATCTAAAGCAATTTTTTTCTGACCTTCTCTCTGTTTATAAAGATCTATAGATCCCTTTTGAGAAACAAAGTTTTTTGCAACATAGAAAGCACATTGGCTAGGTAGAACAATCTCCAACCATTTTCCTTGTTGCTGAATCGGTGTTGCTTCAATTTGTGTGCCTCGGGACAAACGTGCAAGCACGGGAGCTGATGTAGAGGGCTCTAGACGTACGTTCACTTGCTCGCCTTCAATAACGTTGTCCAAGACAAAGGTGCGGAATACATAACCTTTGAGTCCCTCAGGAGCAGCAACGATATAGTAATCCTTGCTTTCTCCTATAACAGCAATGTAATCGCCTTTAGACAGTTCTTTGATAATGGAGCTATCTACATGAGGAGCTAGACGTAAACGCACACGATTCCCTTTAATCTCTCCCGTAAATGGAGCAAAGGAAGACTTGTCCATTTGCGCAACAGATGTCGTTGATGTGGAAGGAGCGGCAAGTAAACTTGCTGAACTTATTCCAGACCCGATGGTAAATAAAAGCATAGAAATCGATAGCGTTCGCATGCTTTACTCCTACAATGTGTTCACATTAGAAATCGATACAAGGATGTGACCTAGCTCTCTAGGGGAAGCGACCCCTAGAAAAAAGATTATATCGACTGCAATGAAAAAGTCAATTATCTTACCAACCGAGAAAATTCGACTAAGCTTTAGGTATAGAGAACTGCTTTTACATGTTCGCAATTTAACTGTCCACATGTACATCCGATAGGCGTTCCTAAATATACGCTAAACTGCTCATTTGGGTTTAGTGGATCAGTAACAAGATACAATTTGTTCCCGCTTGGACTAATGTCCCATGTGCGGAAAGATAAATCTTGTTCAGAAACAGTAGCGTCCTCTTCTTCACTAATTACTCTGCCAATTTGACAATGCATACAGTTGCAATGAGGCTCAGCTTTAGGGAGAACATTGGGATTGTTTCCTGCTAAAGTGCGAATCACCATCACCATTTTTTCTAAGATATCCGCCGGCGCATCAGGATGGTCTTTATGTTCTGGAGTATGCTGTAGGATCATTTCCATAGGGCTGGCTCCAGAAAATAGCGGAGACATCAGACCTTTATGTGAAAATATTTGCACGTCAGTATCTTTAGATAATTGCTGAAGTACATTGATCAACATGCCTAGTTTATCATCTTCACGACCAGATTCATCTCGAATCATTTGAGAAGCTTCTAGATGGAGAAGGTGTTCTTGAAAAGCAATATCAATAATGGATTGATCAAGATTAGGGATGGAAATGAGCTTGCCGTCAATTAAATGTAGTTTGAGAGTGGCCTGACCCTTAACTTCTCCTTCTTGAGATTCGATAAAGGCTATTTGATTCCATCGTGCAGAAATATAGGGAGGGATGCAAATCAATTGGTCATTAATTTTCACTTTCATGGCGACCTCCAGTGGGTAAACTCTACTGTCATTGCTTAACGTCATTGTAGAGCAGCTCTGTTTTTTTGACAATTGAATTAGCAATTAGCATTATCGATTGCTAAATTCAACCTAACTTCTTGAAAACGTTAAGCAATTTTTCTTTTTATAAGAATAAGAATAGAGTTTTTTTTACTTAGAATTATATAAAAGGGTCAAGAAGTTTCTAATAAAGTTTTGTCAATATAAGTACAGATTTTTTGAGTACTTATTTTAAGTATTTTCATTATTTTATTAGGGTGGGAGCCCTGTTTCATTAGGAGTTAGCTGAATGAAGAAAACAATGGTCATTGATACGAGTGTGTTTATTTATGATCCTGAGGCTCTATCATCTTTTGAGGATAAACGAATTATTATTCCTTTTACTGTAATTGAGGAGTTGGAAGCATTTGCTAAAGATCGCGATGAGTCAGCGAAAAATGCTTCTCGAGCTTTGAGTAATATCCGTTTATTACTTGAACGCTCTACGAATCCTTCTGAGGGAATATTTCTTCCGAATGGGAGTGAGTTGCGTATAGAAGTATCTTCAATTGCTAATTTAACTAATGATGAAAAACGTCGAAAACTTCTTACATTAGAGCTGCTTCAAGTAATAGCACAACGCGAGCCGATGATTTTTGTGACCAAGAGTTTAGGGCGTAGGGTGCGTGCTGAGGCTTTAGGAATAGAAGCTAGAGATTATGAAAATAAACGATTCTCTTTTAGATCGCTATACCGGGGTTATCGTGAATTAAGTGTGTCGGCATCTGATGTGGAGAGCTTTTATACCAACGGATATTTAGATATCCCTTTGGATATAGCTCCATCGCCTAATGAATATTTTTTTATTTCAGGAGGAGAGAACTATTTTGCTCTTGGTCGTTATCATGAACGAGAGAGAAGAATTGTTTCTTTAAAACCTCTTCCAGATAAAATTTGGGGAATAAAACCTTTAAATACCGAACAAAAGTGTGCGTTAGATCTACTTTTGTTAGACGATATAAAATTAGTTACTCTTATGGGACAGGCTGGGTCTGGGAAAACGATTTTAGCATTAGCTGCAGCTATGCATCAGGTGTTTGATAAAGGGAATTACAATAAGTTGCTGGTAAGTCGTCCTATCATTCCTATGGGGAAAGATATTGGATTCCTCCCAGGAGTTAAGGAGGAAAAGCTTTTACATTGGATGCAACCTATTTATGATAATATGGAATTCCTTTTTAACATTAGTGGTATGGGGGATTTTTCAGAGGTCCTACAATCTTTAATGGATGCTAAGAAATTAGAGATGGAGGCTTTGACCTATATTCGTGGACGCTCTTTGCCAAAAGTCTTTATGATTATTGATGAAGCGCAAAATCTCACACCTCATGAGATTAAAACGATTATTTCTCGTGCGGGAAAAGGAACGAAAATCGTCCTGACAGGGGATCCTACACAGATCGATAGTCCCTATTTCGATGAGAATTCTAATGGCCTTACTTACTTAGTGGGTAAGTTTCATCATGTATCTCTTTATGGTCATATGTTCATGACGCGTACAGAACGCTCTGAACTTGCTGCTGCCGCTGCAACTATTTTATAGTTCTTAGCCTAGGAAATCTTTGATTTCTTCCTCAGCAGACTTTAAAGGGAGCATAAGTTGTTGCTTAGGGTTAATATCAACAAATGTGGGTTCTACATAACCGCAGACTTTTTTAAAGTAATTAACCGCTACTCGAAGAACTTTGAAAACTACTTTGCAAATGGTTAAAAGACCTTTTATTCCGAAGATTTCTAACCAAGCATTCTTGCGAATCGTAGGTAAAGCTTCGTTGATGTCCCAGCAAGGGGAAATTGTGCATACTTCGCTATAGCCTCCTGTTGGAAGAAGCACAGCTGCCTCAACACGGGAAATCCCTAATAACGCCCGTAATCCTGTAAAAGTACTGAAAATTGGTAAATAGCTCACCAAAGATTCCAAACACGAACGATGCAATGGATTCTGAACAACATGTTGCTTATTTTTTTCAAAATAATGATCTAATCCACCGGTTGGAGAGTGTTGGTGATTGATGATTAAAACCGCATCTTTTGTGATTTTCATACTTTACTCAAGCTTGTCATTGTGTGATTTAGAGGAAAACTATACTGCAAAAATAAGTTTTTCGATAGATGTTGATTGAAATTAGCGTGCCTTTCAAGAAATTACTTCATCTTCTTGAAAAAGAAAGGCTTAAGTTTTAAGACAGCGTCTAATAATTGAAGAAAAATGGAGGTGGAGAGACTCGAACTCTCGTCCTTAGTAAACTCCCTGCTAACCTCTACATGCTTAGTCCCTAGTAATCATACATTGAACTTCCTCAGCTAAGAACATCTATGGAAGCCAACGACTCTCAATAATCTCGAATAAACCTCCTTGAGAATTAGAGAAGGTAGATTCCAACCAGATAGATGACGGTGTTTCACAAACCTCTGGTGGAGTCTATGAGCACCGGGTTATCTAGAGGTTATCTAGACAACAACTTTTGCTAATTAAGCAGCTAATCTTTCCTCGGTGAGGTCAGAGAAACTGATAATTTCGCATTCAGCCTTAGGTTCGGCATTTATTGTTTTGTCGGCTTTTTAGGAGGCCAGCCAACGCCCTCCGCATGCAATTAACACTTCATTTCCAAGTCGAAACCTATACACCCCCAGAGAATATTTTAATTTTTTCTTCGCTTTTGCGCAACTCAAGTATCCTTCTATTTTAAATGTTGTCAAGAGAAGGAGAATTTTTCTCAAATTTGAGGGTAGGGTGGACGAAAACCTGGAAAATCTTTATTTTTGGAGTGATTTTATATCTATACGCACTCAATGGCTAAAGCATGAATACAGAAGGCGAAAGTAGCAAGGAAAGTCTTGCTAACAGAGAAGAGAGGATATTAGATTTTTGGAAAACACACGATATTTTTCAAAAATCGTTAAAAAATAGAGAAGGCAAGACTCTGTATTCTTTTTATGATGGGCCACCGTTTGCTACAGGCTTGCCTCATTATGGTCATCTTCTTGCCGGGACAATTAAGGATGTTGTCGGACGTTTCGCCACTATGGATGGATATTATGTTCCTAGACGTTTTGGATGGGACTGTCACGGTGTTCCTGTAGAATATGAAGTGGAAAAATCTTTAGATCTTACCACGCCAGGAGCTATTGAGGATTTTGGTGTTGCTAAGTTTAATGAGGAATGTCGAAAGATTGTTTTTCGTTATGTCGATGAGTGGGAACGCTATGTGCATCGCCTGGGGCGTTGGGTAGACTTTTCTGTAACATGGAAGACCATGGATGCTTCATTTATGGAAAGCGTTTGGTGGGTATTCCGTTCTCTTTATGATCAAGGTTTAGTTTATGAAGGTGTGAAAGTTGTTCCTTTTTCCACAAAATTAGGCACACCTTTATCCAATTTTGAAGCAGGGCAGAATTATAAAGAAGTAGACGATCCTTCCGTAGTGATTAAGTTTGCTTTGCACGGAGACCCTGCATCTTTATTAGTATGGACGACAACGCCATGGACATTGGTGTCCAACATGGCAGCTGCTGTAGGTCCAGAAATTACTTATGTACGTGTTGCAGATAAGGTTTCTGGAGAACAATGGATCTTAGGCCAGGGATGTCTATCTCGATGGTTTTCAGATCCAGATTCATATGAAATTTTAGAAAGTTTTTTAGGGACAGCTTTAGTAGGGAAGAGCTATGAACCTCCCTTTAGCTTTTTTGAACATAAACGTGCAGAAGGAGCTTACAAAATTCTTTCTGGCTCATTTGTAGAAGAGAGCGAAGGTACAGGGGTTGTCCACATGGCTCCTGCATTTGGTGAAGCGGACTTTTTTGTATGTAAAGAACATCACGTGCCTATAGTGTGTCCTGTGGATAATCACGGCTGCTTTACCGAAGAGATTCCTGAATATCAAGGCCAATACATTAAGAGTTGTGATAAAGGAATTATCAAATCTTTAAAAAACCTAGGAAAGGTTTTTTATCACGGGACTGTAATGCACCGTTATCCTTTCTGTTGGAGAACAGACACCCCATTAATTTACAAAACAGTGAACTCTTGGTTTGTTTCTGTTGAGAAGATCAAGGATAAAATGTTGCGAGCTAACCAGAAGATACACTGGGTGCCTGAGCATATTAAGGAAGGGCGTTTTGGTAAGTGGTTAGATGGTGCTAGAGATTGGGCTATTAGTAGGAACCGTTATTGGGGAACCCCGATTCCTATTTGGAAAAGTAAAGAGGGAGAAATCTTAGTTATAGGCTCTGTAAAAGAGCTTGAAGAGCTTACTGGAGAGAAGATCTCTGATTTACATTGTCATTTTATTGATCAATTAAAAGTTGAAAAAGAAGGAAAGACTTTCCAACGAGTTCCCTATGTATTTGACTGTTGGTTTGATTCAGGCGCTATGCCTTATGCGCAAAATCATTATCCTTTTGAAAATCAGAAGGAGACGGAAGCTGGGTTTCCTGCGGACTTTATTGCTGAAGGTCTAGATCAGACAAGAGGATGGTTTTATACCCTCACGGTGATTTCTTCAGCCCTATTTGATCAGACAGCATTTAAAAATGCGATAGTGAACGGTATTGTTTTAGCTGAAGATGGCAATAAGATGTCCAAAAGGCTAAATAACTATCCTAGTCCTATGGGAATCATGAATACCTATGGAGCTGATGCCCTACGATTATATTTGTTGGATAGTGTTGTTGTTAAAGCTGAGGATTTGCGGTTTTCTGATAAGGGCGTTGAATCTATTCTTAAACAAATTCTTTTACCTTTAACAAACGTATTATCATTTTTCAAAACCTATACGGATCTATACGGTTTTGATGCGGATAATTATGATAAAGAAGAGATAACCTATAGTGAGATCGATAGGTGGATCCTCTCTAATCTTTATACTGTTGTTGGTAAAGTTCGTGAGAGCATGAGCTCTTACAATTTAAATACTGCTGTAAATCCTTTTGTCACCTTTATTGATGATTTAACAAATTGGTATATCCGTCGTTGTCGTAGACGTTTTTGGGAATCTGAAGATACTCCAGATAGAAGAGCAGCTTTTGCTACACTATATGAAGTGCTTACTGTTTTTTGTAGAGTTATTGCTCCTTTTATCCCATTTATCTCTGAAGATATTTACCAACAGATTAAAACTGAACATTCTGCAGAGTCTGTGCATCTCTGTGATTTCCCTCATATAGATCTTGCTAAAGTGTTCCCGGATTTAGAACAACGCATGAGCGATGCTCGTGAGATTGTAGGTTTAGGCCATTCTCTACGTAAGGAACATAAGTTAAAAGTACGTCAACCTTTAGCGAATTTCTATATTGTAGGTCCTAAAGATCGTTTGGATGAATTAACTTCGTTTGAGCAACTCATTGCAGAAGAACTCAATGTAAAAAATATTGTATTTTATAAAGAGACTCCAAGCTTCGTAAAAACAACTGTGAAGCCTAATTTCCGCTCATTAGGTAGAAAGGTTGGTGAGAAAATAAAGGATGTGCAAAGAGCTTTAAGCAATCTTTCTCAAGATCAGATACAGCAGTTGCTAAAACAACAATATCTCCTTCTCAACTTAGGTTTTGAAGAGATCACTTTGGGTATAGATGATGTGGTAATTTCTTGGGAAACAGATCCTGGATATGTTGCTCGAAGTTCTTCATTATTTACGGTAGTTCTTGATTGTCAGTTAACTGAAGATCTTATTGTTGAGGCAATCTCTCGAGAATTAGTGAATAAAATTAATACAATGCGTCGCAACCATAAATTGCATGTTTCTGATCGCATTCTTTTGCAGATACACTCATCAGAAGATGTTGAGAAGGCGTTTTTACATTACGAAGATTATATCTGCGAAGAGACATTAACTGTTCAATTTGAGTTTAAAGATAGTGTTGAGGGTGAGGAGTGGGATATCAATGGTCATCCCACAGTTATTGCTCTTACAGTAGCTTCTAAAGCAAACTAAGATATACCATTTCTTCATGGATAAAGAAGATTCTCTGTAAAATAGAGAATCTTCTTTATTTCTTTTTGTCATTTTTCGGAAATAGACGGCGGCGTCTTTGGTAATACATATGTCCGAAGATAACAACAAAGAATCCTAAAGCTAGACTATTGACTAAATACCCAGGTAGTGTGGTTGGGGCAGGAACATTTTTTAAATGTCCAAAATGTCCCAAAGGCCAGAAAATCCACAAGGGGGATCCTAAAAGATTTTCTATGGGAACAAAACCGAATTCACGGCTATCTGCGCTCATAGGATAATTATCTCCTAAAACTAACACATGACCTTCAGGAATTTGTATTCCAAAATTATGAATGAATTCTGAGAACTGTTCTAGATTTTGGGGAGGAGGACCTCGATCAATAAAACCTACATAAGGCCGGTCTTCTGAAGAGGCTTCTTGTTTTGCTTTTTCTGACTCTACGAACTTTTGCAAAGCAGGGTCATTTTTAATGAAAATAGGAGAATCCATAACATAGAGATTTCCTTGATTATAAAATGCATAGCGACTTGGCAAAGGATTGTATTTGGGATTTTTTGGAATAAAGAATGAGCTGAAATTGATGCCACAATTAAATAGGTCAATTACCTGGCTATCGTTTAGCTGCATTAATGGATGTGTTGACTTGAGCTTATAACGCGTCCCTCCGAAACCTATTTTGTATGCTTCCCCTTTAGAATACTCATAGCAACCGTTATCTAAACCTGGGAACGGGAGGGCAAAAAGTTTTGCTGAACTCTCTGCTCCAGTCGCAAATGGTTGGTATTTATAAGCAACACCATCAGAAATAATGAACCGTGATGTAGTGAGGTTATTCCTAATAAGATGAATATGCTCCTGACGTAGGGGAAGAAGCGTTTTCATCGGTTGTATGGTAGGAATGATCTGATTATTATAGTGCTGAAGATGCGGTGCAGGATAAGAAACATTGGGAGTATGACAAATCTCTAAATAGTGAGCTGCTGGACTTGAGATTGCATGGCATAAGCTCGCTTGTTTATGGTTAAGGATGCGTACCATAGCGTAGTTTCCCATGCCAAAAAGATCAGCATAGCTAACTGGAGATGTATGAGGAGTTTTTAACGCATTAGGGACGTCATTATGCCAAGAATCGTTATAGAAGAACTTGCCGTAGGGCCCTTCCTGGGGTAGCGAAATTTTTCCACACGATTGATTCATTTGTTTAAAGAGGACGGTAGTTTTATCGTTATTTACGATTTCTACAGAGCCATCAAAAGATATGTAAGGGACGTGATAGAGATTCTCAAGACCAAAAGTATGAGGAAAATGAATTACGGCCCCGTCTTTATCAATCCCATAAATTTTCCCTCCATAAAAATAAAGAGTGTCTCCAGGTTTTCCCATACAACGTTTAATATAACGTTTTTTCCCAGGGATGAATCCGAAGTACTTGGTGTCAGAATTTGGGATGGGGAGATCCCCAACAGTAAAGACTACAAGCCCGCCACGAGTAATGGATTCAGGACGAAATCCCCAAGGTTTTTTCTTAAAAGGGAAATGCAGCCCAAAAGTTGTTTTAGAAACAATCATGCGATCTTGTTCTAAAATCGTTGGACGCATAGACCCAGTAGGAACTTCATAAAGTTCAAACCAAAATTGCCGAATAAGGAAAGCGACCAAACCAGCGAATAGAATTGCTTTGGTGAGTTCCCAAGATTTCTTAGCAAAAGAAGCAGGATAACGTTTACTGAACTGTTGAGCTTGCTCCGCAAGTTGGCTGGCTGTTTCCTGATCTTGTTGGAAGATAGCCTCTTCAAGTTGTTCTAGTAATGTTTGCAATTCTTTTTGAGAGTCGGGATGTTGAGAAAGTTTTTTGCTTTTAAGTAATTTATAAGTCGTATGAAGTATTTGACGACTTTTATTTAAGGAATACCGATGTCTCATGAAGATGCCTAGTGAAACCCTTAATGTCTTTCTGAGTTTGAATATCCTCATATTAAAATGAGGGGCTCGAAAAGGGCGCTTCCCTGATCGAAATTGTGAGGCTATATTTAGCGCACCTAAAATAAAGCTTCACTGCATATTTTAAACACTAAAACTAGAATATCTAAAAAAGCATTGAGCGCTATTTTACTGTATTAGATTTTTCAATCAAAAATATTTTCTAGATGGGCTTAAAAATTCGTGTTTTTTCAAATATTAATCTATAAAAACATCTGGAAATTATTTTGGAATAGGTTTTGTCCTTCTAGTTTACTCGTTAATGTCAGGAAGAATGTAGGAATAGGAAGATGAAGCGTCATGACCTACATCAATAGTTCTTAAAACAACAGTTCCTTTTGGAGTCTCTATGCTAGTCCATAAGGGGAACGCAGAGATTTCACAAGCTGTGAAATACATGAGTACATTTTTCCCTGATAGCACGGAAGAATCTTTAGGCCAATTTGCATGCCAAGCTTGGGCAGGTGTTTTAAGAGAGCAATTTCCCTCTATAGTAATTCTAGGTGACCACGGATCTTGGTTTTTCCCCTGTCTTTTTATTAAATGATTAGGAGCTTCATTTAAAGAGAGTTGTAAGAGCGTGGAGAAGATAGGAAGATCTTCTGGTTGTAAACGACGCAGTTGATGAGTTTTTGGGTTCAAACAAAAGATATCAATATCTTTTTTTGATAGAGAAATTAAAAAAACTCTTCTGGGGGAATGTAGCTCATGAATTAAGCTCTTCCACGGTTTATTTTGTACTAAAGCTCGATCTTGCTGAGATAGGTGTGGGAATTCTGTCATCTCTATCCACACTGTGTCGGAAGATACAGATTTTACAAATAAAAAAAACTTTTGAACTCCCTTGCTGAAAACGGCATAGTCACCAGTTCGAGCACGAAAAATATTTTGTTTTAGAGAAAGGGGGGCTTCAGTAAAAGCGGGGAATGGAGAAAGGAAAAGTACTAAAATAAAAAGTCTTTGAAACAGAGATGATAAACGTATTTTTTCTTGCTTTTTCATAAGGTGTTTCTGTACACTTTTCCCTTAGTATTCATGATCTTGTTTCCCACATACCATAAGACGGTGATTTTGGAGTTGTCAATATGAAAAAGAACACTCATCCCGAATATAACAAAGTTTTATTCGTAGATTCTTCTACAGGATATAAATTTGTTTGCGGATCTACATACCAAAGCGATAAGACGGAAGTTTATGAAGGACAAGAGTATCCTGTATGCTACGTCAGCGTATCCTCTTCCTCACATCCTTTCTTCACTGGAAGTAAGAGATTAGTCGATGCCGAAGGTCGGGTAGATAAGTTCTTAAAACGTTACAGCAATGCAAAGCCTGCGCAACCTGTTCAAGCTCCTGCAGAAGAAGGACCTGTGGTTAAAGGTAAGAAAAAAGCTCCTGCAAAGAAAAAGAAATAGTCTTATCTATTAAGCTTTAATGTTTTTGTTAAAACACGTTCTCATTCTCCTTGTTCTAGGATGTATTGAAGCGTGTTTTTTTTGTGTTTCATTTAAAAACATTCAGATCCTGTACTATGTCTATCTGTTCAACAAATAGTTGTTAGAATGTTTTTTTCGTTTGCAGTGACGCATATTGACGGGATGTGATAAAACATTGACTCATGATGTTGACAGCAAGGTGATTGAAAATCTCCTTAGCCTAGCAGTATGCGCTGTACCTTATAGAGCGTTAATGTGTTCTCTAATTTTTCAATAGTTGTGGTGTTGAAGAGGAGAGCTCGTACCTCTTCGATGGTAAAGAATTAAAAAAATTAACTTAAAAGCTCCGCGATATTCATATCGAGAAGTATGTCAGGAGCTCTTGATTGAGAAGTAACTCATGGAAAAAAAGATTCTAGAATATTTGAAGCGCTTAGAGGAAGTGGAAGTTAAAATCTCTAATCCAGAAATTTTTGAGAATCCTAAAGAGTATAGTAGCTTAAGTAAGGAACATGCGCGTCTTTCTGAATTAAAGAACGTATATGATAAAGTTTTAGGACAAGAAAAAATTCTCAATGATGATAAAGAAGCGCTAGCTCAAGAAAAAGATCCTGAAATGATTGCTATGCTAGAAGAAGGCATTCAATTGGGAAAAGCTGAGGTTGATAAGCTTTATAAAGTTTTAGAGAATCTATTAGTTCCTCCGGATCCAGATGATGATTTAAATGTGATCATGGAGTTGCGTGCGGGTACGGGTGGGGATGAAGCAGCTCTTTTCGTGGGAGACTGTGTTCGCATGTATCATTTGTATGCCTCTACTAAGGGATGGAAGTACGAAGTGCTTTCTGCTTCTGAATCTGATATCGGGGGATATAAAGAATATGTCATGGGGATATCTGGAGCAGCTGTAAAACGTTTGCTTCAGTATGAAGCTGGAACGCACCGCGTGCAAAGAGTTCCTGAAACTGAAACGCAAGGTCGTGTGCATACTTCCGCAATTACTGTTGCTGTGTTGCCAGAACCCGCAGAAGATGATGAAGAAGTCTTTATCGATGAGAAAGATTTAAAAATAGATACCTTTAGGGCTTCTGGAGCAGGAGGTCAGCACGTCAATGTTACTGACTCTGCGGTTCGGATTACCCACTTGCCTACAGGCGTTGTTGTTACTTGCCAAGATGAACGTAGCCAGCATAAAAATAAAGCTAAGGCTATGCGTATTTTAAAAGCGCGTATACGTGATGCAGAAATGCAGCGACGTCAGAAAGAAGCTTCTGCTATGCGCTCAGCTCAGGTGGGTAGTGGGGATCGTTCGGAAAGAATTCGTACATACAATTTCTCACAAAATCGCGTGACTGATCATAGGATAGGGCTCACCCTTTATAATCTAGATAAGGTTATGGAAGGGGATTTAGACGCTATCACTTCAGCTTTAGTTAGCCATGCGTATCACCAGCTCTTGCAACATGGAAACGAAGAGAATTCTTAGAGAAGCTGCTGCATATTTAAAGTGTTGTGGTGTAGCTTTCCCTGATAGAGAAGCCGCAGATGTTTTAATGGATTTTCTGGAAATCAGGTCCAGAGCGCAACTGGCATCTATTACATTAGATGAACATCTTATTCCGGCCTATTGGGAGCGTATTCAAAAAAGAGCTCAGCGTTATCCAACAGCCTATATTCACGGCAGTGTACATTTTTTAGGCCTGCATCTGGAAGTGGATTCTCGCGTCCTTATCCCTAGAATGGAAACAGAATTATTAGCCGAACAGATCGTAAAATATTTAAGCGATCATCCTCATATTCAAACATTTTATGATGTTTGTTGCGGAAGTGGTTGTTTGGGATTATCTATAAAAAAATATTGCCCTAATATTCAAGTTATTCTTTCAGATATTTGCTCAAAAGCGGTGGCTGTAGCTAAGACAAATGCATTTAAAAATAATTTAAATGTTGAAATTCTTAACGGGGACTTGTTTGCTCCATATTCTTGCCCTGGGGATGCTTTTGTCTGCAATCCTCCCTACCTTTCTTTCGATGAGATCCTGCATGTAGATCCTGAGGTTCGTTGTCACGAGCCGTGGAAAGCATTAGTTGGAGGCAGTTCTGGATTGGAATTTTATGAACGCATTGCTAATGAGCTGAATACTATTTTGCTCCCCAGAGGTGTCGGTTGGCTGGAAATTGGCTATAAGCAGGGGAGTTCAGTAAAAAGAATTTTTGCAAATCGTGGCATCTCAGGGAACATATACCAAGATCTCTCGGGATGCGATAGGATTTTTTTTCTTGAAAATCATGCAAGTGATGCTGTATCCTCATGAGATTATTCTTGATTTTTGCTGAGTAGATGATCAGTTCTTTGTCGCAAAAACTATCCTCAATTTTTTCTTCGTTAGTTTCCTCTCGTAGAATTACTGAAGAAAATATCTCCGAAGCGATCCGGGAAGTCCGCTTAGCCTTACTAGACGCCGATGTGAACTATCATGTCGTGAAAAGTTTTATTGCTAAGGTAAAGGAAAAAATTCTCGGAGAGGAAGTATGGAAGCACGTTTCTCCCGGACAGCAGTTTATACGCTATTTACATGAAGAATTGACAGAATTGCTTAGCGGTAAGGCCGATTTAATTACTTCAGGGAATCCTGGAGTCATTTTACTTTGCGGCTTACAAGGAACGGGAAAAACGACGACCTGCGCTAAGCTCGCCGCTTATGCTCTAGAGGAAGGTAAGGCAAAGAAGGTGCTCGTTGTCCCCTGCGATTTAAAACGCTTTGCGGCAGTAGATCAATTAAGAAACTTGATTTCAAAAACCCGCGCTGAGCTGTATAATCCGGAAGGTCAGGATCCTGTAAAAGTAGCTTCCCAGGCTTTAGACTATGCGAAGCAGCATGGCCATGATCTTGTTTTAATTGATACAGCAGGCCGATTGCATGTGGATGAAGTGTTGATGGAAGAATTGGCTTCCATACAAAAAATCTCCAAATCATGTGAGCGGCTATTTGTTATGAATTTAGCTATGGGACAGGACGCTGTTACCACGGCTAAAGCGTTTGATGATTATCTAGATCTCACGGGAGTGATTATCTCCATGACAGATGGAGATGCTCGAGCCGGAGCTGTATTGTCCATGAAAAGTTTATTGGGAAAACCAATAAAATTTGAGGGCTGCGGAGAGAAAATACAAGATCTTCGACCTTTTAATGCTGAATCTATGGCAGATCGTATTTTAGGTATGGGAGATACCGTGCATTTTGTCCAAAAAATGCGCGAATGTATTTCTGAAGAAGAAGACGAAGAACTTGGGAAAAAATTAATAGAGTCGACCTTCACTTATGAAGATTATTATAAGCAGATGAAGGCATTTCGACGTATGGGTCCACTTAAAAAGCTTATGGGGATGATGCCGAGTTTTGGCGGTGCTAAACCTAGCGATAAAGATATAGCGGATTCCGAAGAGCATATGAAAAAAACAGAAGCGATTATTCTTTCTATGACTCCTGAAGAAAGAAAAGAGGAAGTTGAGCTAGACATGAGTCGCATGAAAAGAATTGCTGCCGGTTGCGGGTTAACTGTAGGTGATGTAAACCAGTTTCGCAAGCGTATGGCACAATCTAAAAAGTTTTTTAAAAATATGAGTAAAGAGAGAATAGAACAAATGAAAAAGAAAATGTCTGGAGGAAACCTGTGGCGTTAAAAATTCGTTTACGACAACAAGGGCGAAGAAATCACGTAGTCTATAGATTAGTACTTGCTGATGTTGAGTCTCCTCGTGATGGTAGATATATAGAATTATTAGGTTGGTACGATCCTCATAGCGCAGTTAACTATCAATTGAAAGGTGATAGAATTTTCCACTGGTTAAGCCAAGGTGCTGAACTTACAGAAAAAGCTGCTGTTTTGATTAAACAAGGCGCTCCTGGAGTTTACAGTGAATTGATGGCTAAACAAGCTGCTCGCAAAGCTGCTGTATGTCAAAAACGTCGCGCTTATCGCCAACGTCGTTCTTTAAAAAGAGCTGAAGCTGCAAAAGCTGCTGCGAAGTAATTTTTAGGATTGGGATGGAGATCGAGATACTTTCTTTATTCCCAGACTATTTTGATAGTCCTTTACGTTCTAGTATTTTAGGTAAGGCTATTAAGAACGGGCTGTTAAAAATCCAATCCAGAGATATCCGAGATTTCGGATTAGGAAAGTGGAAGCAAGTAGACGACGCCCCATTTAACAATGATGGGATGCTTCTTATGGCAGAGCCTGTAGTACAGGCAATACGGCATATTAAAAGAAGCGATAGCAGGGTAATACATCTTTCTCCTCAAGGAAAGCCTTTAACAGCACAGAAGAGCCGAGAATTGGCAAAGTGTTCTCATTTGATATTCTTATGTGGGCACTATGAAGGCATTGACGAAAGAGCTTTAGAAAGTGAAGTAGATGAGGAGATAAGTATCGGAGATTATGTTTTAACTAATGGCGGAATTGCAGCCTTAGTCGTAATCGATGCTTTATCTCGATTTATTCCTGGAGTTTTGGGAAATCAGGAGAGTGCAGAAAAGGATTCTCTAGAAAATGGGTTGTTAGAGGGACCTCAATACACACGTCCTCGAGTATTTGAAGGTAAAGAGGTTCCCGAAGTGCTTCTTCAAGGAGATCATCAAGCGGTTGCGCGGTGGAGAAAGCAGGTAAGTTTAGATAGAACCCGAGAAAGGCGTCCTGATTTATATATTCGCTATCTTTACGATCGAGAGAATGAAGAAGTTTTCCCACGGGAAGAAGATACGAAACAGTCTACATTAGAAGGTGAGAGTGCTGTAGTTTTAGAGGTTGAAGATCTACAACGATCGCGAAAGTTTTATTCTAAGATGTTTAGATTAAATCAACCTAGTAAGGATAAACTACAGATCCCTGGAAGAACGCAAATGGTTCTCCATTTGCAAGAAGTAGGGTTAAAAAATAAAAATACAGCCATTTTGTCGCTTCGATTGGATTGTGAAGACGATTTTTTTAGTTTTTTAGGACGATGGAAAATGCTTGGAGGGACTCTAGAACAAGCTGACGATCATGGAACGGTGAGATTAGTTCGTGATTTTGACGGACATCAATGGACGATCTCTTACAAAAAGGTAAAATAGAAATAGAGAATTTAGGTGAAGTTATGGGGAACTTAATTAAGGAATTGCAAGACGAACAGCTTCGAAAAGAAGCTCTTACAGATTTTCGTGTTGGAGATACAATTCGTGTAGCTACAAAAATTGTGGACGGTGGTAAAGAACGTACACAGGTATTTCAAGGGACAGTTATGGCCCGTAGAGGTGGAGGAGCAGGGGAAACTGTTGCTTTACACCGCGTAGCTTACGGCGAAGGCATGGAAAAGAGTTTCTTACTTCATAGTCCTAAGATCGTAGGTATTGAGGTTGTGAAACGAGGTAAAGTTTCTCGAGCTCGTCTATACTACTTGAAAGGTAAGACCGGTAAGGCTGCTAAAGTTAAGGAATATATTGGTCCTAGAGCTCCTAAGTAGTTAGTTATATCTATTGAATTTAGCTGATTTCTGATTTTACTTAAGATATACCGGACCATGAAGACACTAGCTATTGATGAGGAACAATTATTTTTATCTAAAACTATCTTTGAAGAAGAAGTTTATGGTGAGGGTTTTTCTATCATAGCTGGAGTAGATGAGGTCGGAAGAGGCCCCTTAGCGGGGCCTGTTGTTGCAGGAGCTTGTATCCTTCCTCGAGGTAAGATATTTGCCGGAGTGAATGATAGTAAAAAATTGACTCCCAAAGAAAGAGGCAAAATTCGCGATATTCTATTGAATGATCCAGATGTATGTTATGGAATCGGAGTTGTCTCTGTAGAAAGAATAGATGAGATCAATATTCTTGAAGCAACCAAGGAAGCTATGGCGAAAGCAATAGCCAACTTATCTGTTCATCCTGATTTTCTTCTAATAGATGGTCTACATTTACCCCATAAGATTCCTTGTAAGAAGATTATCAAAGGAGATTCAAAATCCGCATCCATAGCCGCAGCATCGATAATAGCTAAAGAATATAGAGATGACTTAATGCGAGAGCTTCATCAACGCTATCCCAATTATGGCTTTGACAAGCATAAAGGTTATGGAACAGCCGCGCATTTAGCAGCATTAAGGGCTTTTGGCCCTTGTGATTGTCATAGAAAGAGTTTTGCTCCCATAAGGCAGGTAGTCTAATATTTTATGAAAGATAAAGTTCGTGTTCCTTTTTCCCCTGATCACCCCTCGTGTGCACCGAAATTATTTACTATTAGTGCTCCTGCAGGAGCTGGGAAAACTACACTAGTGCGTATGTTAGCACAAGAATTTCCCGATTCTTTTCAAAAAACCTTATCCTTAACAACGCGAGCTCCTCGTCCCGAAGAAGTTTCTGGTATAGATTACTGGTTTGTTTCCCAAGAAGAGTTTAAACAACGATTGGATAGTAATAATTTTCTAGAGTGGGTCTTGCTTTTTGGAGAGTATTACGGAACTAGTCGTTTAGAAATTGATGAAATTTGGAAATCAGGGAAACATGCGGTTGCAGTGATTGATGTAGAAGGAGCTTTGTCTTTAAAAAGTAAGATCCCTACAGTCACGATTTTTATTTCCGCACCTTCGCAAGAAGAATTAGAGAGGCGTTTAAAATATAGAGGGTCTGAGCAAGATTCTCAAAGACAAGAACGATTGCAGCATAGTCTTATTGAACAAGCAGCATCGAACCAATTTGAATACGTCATTATCAATGATGATTTGCAAAAATCTTACGAGATTTTGAAGAGTATTTTTATAGCAGAAGAACATAGGAACGTATTATGAGCAACAAAGATCGTTTAACAAATGAAAAGTTAAACCAATTATTTGAAAGCCCGTTTAGTTTAGTAAATTATGCGATTAAGCAGGCAAAAATTAGAATAGCAAAAGGCGACGTACGTTCTTCTAATGCAGCCATTGAGGCTTTAGTTTTATTAGAAAGGGACGGAGTTCAGGCAGATTTTACAGAAGAAGATGTAGAGAATGCTACCGCTCCCGTTACTGAAAGAAGAAGAGAAGGATCCGTGTCGGGAAGAAGAAAAGACCCTTCAGCTTACACATGGAGTGATGTAAAATAATGCCCTCGCGCGTTTTAATTACCTCGGCATTGCCTTATGCGAACGGACCTCTACATTTTGGACATATAGCTGGAGCCTACTTGCCTGCAGATGTCTATGCTAGATTTCGTAGATTATTGGGGGATGATGTTCTTTATATTTGTGGTTCTGATGAGTATGGAATCGCAATCACATTAAATGCCGAACGCGTAGGTTTAGGCTATCAAGAGTATGTGAGTATGTATCATAAGGTGCATAAGGATACTTTTGATAAATTGGGAATTTCCTTGGATTTCTTCTCACGTACTACAAATCCTTTTCACAAGGCTATTGTTGAAGATTTTTATCTAGAGCTAAAATCTAAAGGCTTAGTAGAAAATCAGATTTCGTTTCAGCTATATTCTGAAGATGAAAAGCGTTTTCTTGCCGATCGTTATGTAGAAGGTACCTGTCCGAAATGTGGTTTTGATGGTGCTCGTGGTGATGAATGTCAAAAGTGTGGCGCTGACTACGAAGCTACGGATTTAATCAATCCACGATCTAAATTATCGGGATCACAACTCGTTCTTAAAGAGACAGAGCATGCGTATTTTCATTTAGAACGTATGGTCGAGCCTTTATTAGCATTTATAGAAAAAGCATATTTACCTGAGCATATTCGTAAGTTCGTTGTAGATTATATTAAGAATTTGCGTCCACGTGCCATTACTAGAGATTTATCTTGGGGAATCCCCGTTCCTGATTTCCCAAATAAGGTATTTTATGTATGGTTTGACGCTCCTATTGGCTATATCAGCGCCACTATGGATTGGGCAGCGTCTGTGAACACTCCCGATCTTTGGAAAGACTTTTGGTTAGAAGAGTCGACAGAGTATGTACAGTTTATAGGTAAGGATAATATTCCTTTTCATGCGGCGATATTTCCTGCTATGGAATTGGGGCAAAGCATCCCTTATAAGAAAATGAACGCTTTAATATCCTCGGAGTTTTATCTTCTTGAGGGGGCCCAATTCAGTAAATCTGAGGGGAATTTCGTAGATATGGATGCCTTCTTGGATACCTATTCTCTTGATAAATTACGTTATGTATTAGCCGCAACGGCTCCAGAAACTTCTGATAGTGAATTTACTTTCCTAGATTTTAAGACACGGTGTAATTCAGAGCTTGTTGGTAAGTTTGGGAATTTTATTAACCGTGTGCTTGCTTTTGCAGAGAAAAATGGGTTTAGAGAATTAACGTGTCCAGAAGCTTTAGAAGATAAAGACAGACAGTTTCTGGATGACTGCCAAAGAATTGTTCAGGAAGCCCAAGCGTATTATAGTAAGTATAGCTTGCGTAAGGCGTGCTCTGCAATTATGGAGCTAGCTGCATTAGGAAATGTGTACTTTAACGATCAGGCACCATGGAAGCTTCTTAAAGAAGGATTCGCGCATCGTGTAGAGGCTATACTTTTTTGTGCGTGTTATTGTCAGAAGTTGCTCGCGCTGATTGCGTATCCTATTTTGCCAGGGACAGCTTGGGAGATATGGAATATGCTGGCTCCCAAATCTTTAGATCTTGAAAATCAGGATAAAGATCGTGTGAAAAACCTTTGGAATACAGAATTTATAGATTTCTCGGATGAGGTTTTCTCTCTAACAACACCGCAGTTGTTGTTCACAATTGTAGATTAGCTTTATTTTCATCTTATGAAAATGAGATAGTTTCTTGTCCAGGTTGTGTAAGCTGCTCAAGAGCTTGCTCGAGTCCTGTACAGCGATGTTGTACCTTATCATTTCTTGTGGCTATGGCGATTGCTTTTTTTGTTCCCACTAGAATAACAAGCTGTTTCCCCCTTGTAATTGCTGTGTAAAGAAGATTTCTATAGAGCATCATAAAGTGGGATGTATGTATAGGAAGGACAATACAGGGACTTTCACTTCCTTGATATTTATGCACTGAAGTGGCGTAGGCTAAAACAAGATCATCAAGTTCCGAGAAGGAATAGACAACATACTTTCCTTCCATGTTGACTACAACACGCTTATTTTCAAAGTTGATCATGGAGATATAGCCAATATCTCCGTTGAACACTTCTTTATTATAGTTATTGCGGATTTGCATAACTTTATCTCCAATAGCATAGGAATGAAATTTACCATGGAGAGTTGCTTGTTTAGGGTTTAGAGCAGACTTTAATACTTTATTGAGATTATGGATTCCTAAGATGCCTTTTTTCATAGGGGCAAGAATCTGAATATCTTTAGGATAGATATGGTATTTCTTAGGAATGAATTGTGTAACTAGTTGGACAATGTGATCCACAGCTTCCTGAGGATCTTCTTTTTGGAAAAATAAGAAATCCTTACGCCCAGATTCAGAATAGAGTATGGGGAATTCTCCTTCATTTACTTTATGGGCATTGATAATGATGTTTGAGTCATGTACCTGACGGAAAATCTTATTTAGCTTGGTTACGGTGATTTTTTTAGAATTGATAATATCTTTTAAGATATTTCCAGGGCCAATACTAGGTAGCTGATGCACATCTCCAATGAGGATAACAATCACATGATCGGGAAGTGCTTTTAGAAAATGATGTAGGAGATAGGTATCCATCATTCCCGATTCATCGACTATGATGAGATCACAGTCTATGGGATTTTCATAATTCTTACGAAAAGAACGTGTTTTAAAATCATACTGTAACAGAGCATGAATAGTCACGGAGTGCTTTCCCGTGATCTCTGTCATACGTTTTGCTGCTTTCCCTGTAGGAGCAGCGAGAATGATTTTATAGGTAACCTGTTCAAATATTTTAAGGATAGCCTTGGTGATGGTACTTTTCCCTGTTCCTGGTCCTCCAGTGATAATGTGAATCTTTTCTAAAAAACATGCATGAACAGCTTCTCTTTGCTTTTGCTCTAGGTGAAGGTTGAGATTCTCCTCAACCCATTGAATAGCTTTGTTGCCATCTATAGGACGAATTCTCCTCGAGGAAAATAAGATCCGTTTTAAATCAGAAACTACAGTCTTTTCTGCCAGGTAAACATGCTTTACCCAGACGTGCGGTACGGTTTCTAATTCTTGAATATGCAAAAGGTTTTTTTCTTGCATGTTATATATTTGAGAGATGATCTCTTCAGTTTGTATCAGTTTGTCAGGGATATCTTGATTTAGGAGTTTCTCTACAGCCTGCGCAAGCCTTTGTAGGGGATAACAGGTATGACCATCTTCTTGGAGTTCTTCCAGGGAATGTTGGATTCCTGCAAATAATCGGCTTTGTGAATTTAATGGCACTCCTAAGCGCGTGGCAATAAGATCCGCAGTTTTAAATCCTATTCCTTCCATCTCTCTAGCGAGAAGGAAGGGATCTTCACAGATTTTCTCTATGGAGTGCTCTTTATATTTTTTATAAATTCTTACGCCATAGTGAATAGCAATATTATATTGCTGTAGGAAGAGCAGGGTGGTTCTAAGATCTTTTTGTTCGCGAAGTTGCTCGCAGAGGCTGTCACAACGCGTTTGGCTAATTCCTGGAACTTCAATTAATTTTTCTGGTTGATTGTCCAGGATATCAGTAGTTTCACCTTGGAATGTTTCAATAATCTTCTCAGTGATTTTTGGACCGATACCCTTGATAAGTTTAGAGGTAAGATAATTGACTACCCCACGATTATCTCTCCCTTCTAGAGAATCACAACTGTAGACTTGGAAGTATTTTCCTAAATTAGGATTTTCTGACCATTTTCCATATAGATGCAGTTGCATCCCAATTTGTAGAAAAGAGTTAGGGAACTGCCCTTTGATAACGATGACCGTACCCTTATAGGGTATTCTTATGCGCGCAGCAGTTTCCTTTGAATCTTGATCTTCAAAAAGTATGCCTTCTAATTTTCCGGAAATTTTCTCCATAGAATTCTTAAATCTACTTTCAGGGGACGAGTGTCGTGGGAGAATTATTTAGCGTATTTCCATAGCTGTAGCTTAGGAAGTTTGGGAGTATGACTTTTTTCAAGTTGTTTTCCTCCTGGGACACGCAAGTTCCCCTTCTCCAATACTTCTAGCTATTGGGATTGAAAAACTCCCTAGTGCTTAAGTGTAATAACGAAAGACACCTATACACTAGTGTTTGCAATGTGTCCATAAGAACACTTAAGTAGTTTCTTTTTTTTCACCAAGATGTTCGCGTTATACATTGCGTTCTGTGTTTTCAAACGCGAGATTTTGATTTTATCTTTATCAAGTTTCGTTGATTAAGATAGTAAGGTGAGTGTAGCTGAATATAAATTTTTTATTCGATCAGTATTTTTAAAGATGTACTGTTCTTCTTGCAGTAGAAAATCATTCCTAGATTCTTAGAGGCAAGTCTTATAAAACTTGCCACGAGAAACTTTTCAGCTTTTCTACCTTTTTTAGAAATGTTTTTTCGCTAATCTGCCGAAGGAAGAATCTCGGATTCTTCCGGTTCCTTTTGACCCGCCCTTCTTCCAAAAAGAATTAAGCAGGTGAGGCTACCTCCTAACATTAAGAAAATCCCTATCCCTTCTTGTAAGCTGGGTAAGATCCTTTGATAAAGATAGGATAAAATCAAACCAAAAATAGGCTCAAAGATTAACATGGCCCCTAAAAAAGCAGGGGGGAGGTGTAGGCTAGCTTTATTCCAGGACGTGATGGCTCGAGACGAAGAGAGTATCCCCATAGCTGAGCATAGAACAATAAAGAGGAACCGTTCTGATGTCGGCGTATGTGCTATGAAGTTATGAGCAACATACGTGATGCCAAGACAATCAAAAAGAATAATCAAGGGTAGACATAAAATTAACGAAGCTACCCCTAACAGTCCACACCATAAATCAGGGGAAATGTTAGGATTTTTTAACAAAAAGTCGTGGTTGCAGACGATATAGGCAACCCAAATTCCTGTGGAGATGGTCACAAGGGAAAGTCCCATGAAATACTGCAAAGGATCTGCTGTTGTTGAATGAAACTCCGAAAGGTTTGTTAGCACGACCCCTAGGAAGATCACACTGCTAATCGCAGAGAGTAGGGCATAGGAAATCTCTTTTTTCTTTATATTCGAATGAAATAGGACGGCTATGGGAGCTAATCCCGCGATAATAATGGTTATAGCGGCGCCTATGTAACGAATGGCTAGGGTAATGCCGAGATAGTAGACAATATCTACAAGAAAGGCCCAGAGGAAGCTTTGACCCCAAATACGCAAAGAGACATTTTTAAAGATATTTTGTCTTTTCCATAGGATAGGGAAAAGAGAAAAAATACCAAAAATGGTATAACGGGTTAAGACGATATCAAGTTCGTGAAAAGATTCTAACAAATCAGGGATTACGAAGACGATTCCCCAATAGAGACAAGCGAGGAGGCTATGAAACAGTCCTAGGGGAACATTACGAGCTTGTTGTATTTGAGAATCGTTAACAAACATATCCGCCTCTTGAGACGCTAAAGGTTTTATAGGTAATAAAACAGATATTTTACCATAAGCAACATTTTTAATGGATTAAACACTTTATAATATTCGGGTGATTCTAATCCAAGTATTATCCGGTTTATTTACTATGAGAACAAAAATACTCATTTATTCTGACGCGGGTGTCTCCCCCTATTATTTACGCCATCTGATGCGCTGGTTAAGAAGTAGTCTTCCTTCTGAGGAAAACCTAGAAATTTGCCGGGTAGATGGGAAGTTCCTTCTTTATGATCCCCTATGGGAGTGTACGGCTAGGTTGCTGATTATTCCTGGGGGTGCTGACCGCCCCTATCATGAAACTTTACATGGTTTAGGAACAGCAAGAATAGATAACTATGTTCGTGAGGGGGGGAGTTATCTAGGTATCTGTGCAGGCGCTTACTTTGCATGTAAGAGTTTGAGTTTTGATGAGCCTGATGGCTTTCTTTATACTGCCGATCGGGGATTAGGGTTTTTCCCTGGTCGTGCTGTAGGCCCTGCCTATGGTAGCGTATTTTCTTATACCACTCCGGTAGGGGTTCGCGCCGCGCCGCTGGTTTTTTCTAACTTAAATACGTATGGTTGGGCTTTATTTAATGGTGGGCCCTATTTTGAGCACGCAGATGCTTATACAGAAATTTGTGTAGAAGCTCGGTATGAAGATCTTCCTGAACAACCTGCTGCGATTATTTCCCGACGGTTAGACAAAGGCTTAGTTGTCCTTTCAGGATTACATATAGAATATCTTCCTGAGCATTGCCAGATGCCCGAGGATAATGTTGTTAAGGCTCGTGAGATTCTAACAAACGCTACAGTGTTGAATCAGTACCGTGCGTCTCTTTTATCACGACTCCTGCGTACAACGACACCTGTAGCTGTCTGATTGCATAGTTTAATAGTTGTTATCTCGAGAGTGCTGGGGAGTTATTCGTCTAGAGAGGCGACTGAGATTTTGAATTTCAGCTTCGGTTAGATTTGCAATAACAAGATGTTCAGTTTCCATAAAACGGGCTTGATTTAGATGCCGCATGGAATCTTCATGATTTCCGCAAGGATGAGAAACAAGTCCGTATGGAGAGCATTCTCTTGGGAATGACGCTATATCTTTTTCTACAAATATTTTCCAGTAATCTTCCGGAGATAGAATGGACTGACGTTTGACTTGCATCTGTTGGAATGTTTTGATGATGTCTCTCCTGAGCTAAGAATCTTTGCATGCTATCAAATTGAGGTGTGAGCATTGGAGGACTTGTAGGAGATGTTCGTAGCTGACCATAAGCAGTTGCTGTTGGAGACGTTAGTGGCGATACCGGCAATTGTTGAGAAGCGACTGTATTGCTAAATAGACTTGGAGTTTCTGGTGTTTGCGTGAAGTGCATTTGTTCAATAGCGCAAAATAGCGCGAAAATTTCCATCTGACGTACTCTGAGATCAGGACAACCAGATCTAAGGAGTTGTAGAGTGATAATTTTTTCTCTAGCAACGCTAGCGTTTAATGCTATGTAGTACTTCGTGAAGAAACTTTTGAAGATTTTATAGAAGGCTTCATTGATCTCTTCCTGACTTGTTGTATCAGCATTTTCATTAGGTGTTAAAGAATCTCGAAGAATAGGAAGTACATAAGTTAGATTTCCTAATTTCGTTCTTATGACCTGGCTACCTGTATCTCGGGGTAGATTTCTTTGAAGCTCCTGATGTATGTAGCACCGTTGGGGTTCTTCATTGATAACAGCCTCTGCTTCTAGTCCTGCAAAATCGTGAGTTGTGAGGACAATATCAAACCCTATATAATCTCTAGAGAGAGTTACCTCATCGCCATCTTCTTGGCAGGTTTTCCACGAAGCCAAGATACTTTGTAATAGAAATTGCGGATCTTTTAGGAAAATCTCTGCCCAGGCATCCTTATCAGGAAAGAAGTCCTCTTGATTGACATGTAGGAGATTTTCTATTGTGGTTTCGGATCTGTAGACATCTTTTGCTGTAGCTCTGTAAGGGTAGCTTCAGGAAGTTGTGGAAGAACCAGAGTTTGTGTGGGTGCTAGTGGCTGGGGTTGTAGGGGAGATGGATGTTGTATTGCCCTTTGTTTTTTTCCGTGAATATGAAAAACAATTTGTAGGAAACAGAGAATAACAAGAACCCCTGTAATTAATGCCATTATGATAATCAGTATTTCTGATGAACGAGCTAAACATAAACAGGCGATAACAGCTGCTGTAGCTAAAATAGCAGACACGCTGATACACACCCCTAGAGCAGATGAAGAAATAGACTGTCTGCAAAATAAAGGAAAACTAGTCTGAACTGGGTTTATTGTGGTGATTTCTTGTGAGGTGGGTTTGGTCATTTCCCTCTACTCCATAGGAACTTAGTAAAGAGAACTCCGGAGGATGGGTTCGAACCAACGACCAATGGATTAACAGTCCACTGCTCTACCGCTGAGCTACTCCGGAACATCCAAAAAAGACAATTTTAAGTGAAATAGCAAAAAAGTCAATAGGTTTTCTGTATAAATATCTTCTTGTATTAAAGCTGTTGCGGCTACGCTATGGAATGAGGTGGGAAGGGGGACAAAGAATTTTATTATTTGTTCTTTTTAATGAAAAAATAGCTCTCTAACAAATCCTACGATTTCATTAGTGGACTTTTTTTGAGTTACTGTAGTTTCTGGCTCTTCATTTTCTATTAGGATAGGGTAGGCGGAGCTAAAGTAGGTATGGGATTGCTTAGACAGTGCTTTAACGATATCTCCGGGAATATTTACATGATATAGACTTTCTTCTACGGCGAGGTAAAGAATAGAGGTTAGCGCTGTTGCAAGGTTTGGTAGAGAACCTTGTTTGTTTATATTGCTGTGGTATTCCAAAGAGGGTACAGCAAGATATGGAATTTCTTTATTATTTGCTTTTACTCCATGAATACGCGTATTTACAAATAGGCAACGTTTAATCAATACGGGAACGTCATCGAGTCTTGATGAAAAAGATTGTGCTGGAGATGTCCCGAGCACTTCTTGATTTTGTGGAGTGAAATTTTTCCATAATAACGACCAGTTCGTTTTTGACGACTGATTGTCGTAGGGAAGTATAGTGAAGTTGGCTCCATGAATAAGAAGATCTGAGATCTCTATTTTCTTAGATAGAAGCATAGAAATAAGAGAAAAACGCAAGTTCACGTATTCAATTTCCATGGCATAGGGGAAACGCTCCGATGGCATGGGATTATGAATACATAGGTAACGGATTTTCATCCCTGAGGTTCTAGGAGAGACCCTGCCTACAGTTACTTGAGTGTGTAATTTTGCAGATAACCAATGCTCAACAATACTTTCTTTGCGAATCCAAAAATAAGCGATAACGCAAAATGCTAATAAAAATAAATTCTTTAAAAGTTTAAACATGCATGATGAGAATATGATTTATCTTGGTTTCCAACATAGATGAAGAAAGAAATATTAGAAAATAAAAAAGGCCCCCTTTCTTCTCAAGATGGATGAAAGGAGACCTTATAATATTAGAGAAAATGCTCTCTAAATTAAGGATTAATAATCCATTCCTGCGCCTGGCATTGCGGGAGCAGAAGAGGATTTCTCTTCAGGAATATCGGCAATTAAAGCTTCTGTTGTTAATAGAAGCCCAGCTACAGAAGCTGCGCTTTCTAAAGCACAACGTGTAACTTTAGTTGGATCGAGAATTCCTGCCTCAATCATGTCGGTGTAAGCATCGCGTAAAGCATCATAGCCTTCGCTAGAGGAGCGAGAAAGCACTTGTTGACAGATGATAGCGCCTTCTTTACCAGCATTGGCTGCAATTTGCTTTAATGGAGCGGATAATGCTTTGAGAACAATACGTGCTCCGATTTGCTCATCTTCATTTGTAAGAATAGGAATGAAAGCTTCTAAAGTAGGGATGCAGCGAACTAAAGCTGTACCACCGCCAGGTAGAATACCTTCTTCAACTGCAGCAAGAGTTGCATGCTGAGCATCATCTACTCTGTCTTTTTTCTCTTTCATTTCGATTTCTGTAGCAGCTCCTACACGGATTACAGCTACGCCTCCGGAAAGTTTAGCTAAACGTTCTTGGAGTTTTTCTTTGTCGTAATCAGAAGTACTGTCTTCGATTTGTTTTTTGATACTTTCGCAGCGAGATTCAATATCTTCTTTGCTGCCAAGACCTTCAACAATTGTTGTATCTTCTTTGGAAACGATGACTTTTTTAGCTTTTCCTAACATAGCTAGAGTTGTGTTCTCAAGCTTCATGCCAAGCTCTTCGCTGATGAGTTGACCACCAGTTAAAATAGCGATGTCTTCTAACATAGCTTTTCTTCTATCACCAAATCCAGGAGCTTTTACTGCACACACTCTGAATCCAGCACGTAGTCTGTTTACTACTAAAGTAGCTAAAGCTTCTCCTTCGATATCTTCAGCAATGATAAGTAGGGGACGTCCTGATTCTGCTACTTGTTGTAAAACTGGTAGAAAATCTTTGATTCCGGAAATTTTTTTATCATAGATAAGCACGAGAGCTTCTTCTAAAACACATTCTTGTGTTTCAGGATTTGTAGAGAAGTAGCTGGATAGGTATCCGCGGTTGAAATTCATACCTTCGACAACGTCGAGGACAGTTTCGAAACCTTTAGCTTCTTCAACAGTAATAGAGCCGTTTTTGCCAACTTTTTCCATGGCTTCGGCGATAAGATTACCGATTTCAGCATCATTATTTGCAGAAATAGTCGCTACTTGAGCTATTTCTTTGTGATGTTGTACGGGTTTACTAATTTTTTTGATTTCATCGACAACGACTTTTACTGCCTTATCAATGCCTCTTTTGAGGTCCATAGGATTGGCGCCTGCAGTTACGTTTCTCAATCCTTCACTGTAGATAGCTTCTGCAAGAACAGTAGCTGTTGTAGTTCCATCACCAGCTTTATCTGCAGTTTTGCTAGCGACTTCTTTTACCATTTGAGCTCCCATGTTCTCATGCTTGTCTTCGAGCTCAATTTCTTTAGCGACAGTTACGCCATCTTTGGTAACTTGAGGAGAACCAAAGCTTTTATCGATAACCACATGACGGCCTTTAGGACCTAAGGTTACTTTTACAGCTTCTGCAAGGGTTTTAACTCCTTTATGGATTTTTTTTCTGGCGTCTTCGTTATATTTAATATTTTTTGCTGCCATTGTTTTTTTGTGCTCCTTAACTTTTTGCAATCTATAAATAATGATTTCTCTTACTTGAGAACTGCCATAACTTCGCTTTCCTGAACAATGACGTACTCCTCACCATCAACGGTAAGTTCTTGTCCCGCGTATTTATCTATTAAAACAGTATCACCCACGGTAACTTCAAAAGGTAGGACGTTGCCATCTTTATCTCGTTTTCCAGTGCCTAGGACTAATACCTCTGCTCGATCCTGTTTTTTCTTTGCTGTATCAGGTAAAATGATGCCGCCGCGCGCTGTAGAATCTTCTTCTTCTCTTTTCACTAAAATTCTATCGCCCAGGGGCTTAATCCTAAGGGTCGTTGCTTGATCTGACATGTTATAAGCTCCTTGTGTTTCTTGTTCTAAAAGAGACTTTGCCGTTTCTCAGGAACGATACCAAAGTCTCTCGTTTTTTGGCAATGATTTTAGCACTTAATAATATCAAGTGCTACTTTTCTTTAGTTGTTTTAAATTAAAGATGATAACTCTTGAATTTTTCTCTCTATGAAGGAAAAGGCCTTGTATATGGGCTCGCTGGTTGCCATATCCAATCCGGACTTCTTCAAGATTTCTAATGGGAAGTCGGAGCCACCACTTTTTAAGAAGTTCATGTACGATTCGAGAGCGTTATCTTCTTTGTTAAGAATTCTTTCCGCAAAGCATAGGGCGGCGATGATGCCTGTTGCGTACTGGTATACGTAGAAATTGTAATAGAAATGGGGAATTCTTGCCCATTCTATGTTGGAAAGAGTATCGAATGTTATGATCCCCCCATAAAAATCATTTTGTAAATTCTTATAGGTTGAGGATAGATATTCTTCGGTTAAAGGAATACCTTGTTCTGCTGCAGAGTGGACTTCGTATTCAAAAGAAGCAAATAAAACCTGGCGAAATAGCGTAGAAAAGATCGTATCTAAACATCTTGTAAGAATAGTGATCTTTTCTTCCTTAGAATTGCTCTTTTTCAGCATTGAATCCATAAGAAGCATTTCATTGAGAGTTGAGGCAATTTCAGCGAGGAAAATAGGGTATTGAGCGTCATGGAAAGACTGGTTTTTCCTGCTGAAATACGAATGCATGCTATGACCACCTTCATGAGCGATTACAGATACATCGTATAATGTTCCTGTGTAATTCAATAAAATATAAGGGTAGCTGTCATAGCATCCCGAAGAGTAGGCTCCAGAGCGTTTATTCAGGTTCTCGTATTTGTCTACCCAACCTTCTGTGGTTAATCCCTGTTTTAAAATATCAACGTATTCAGTTCCCAGAGGAGAAAGACTATCGTAAATCAGGTCTACAGCTTCTTCATAAGAGTATTTCTTCTCTTCGGATTGGCTTAGGGGTGCATAGACATCATAGAAGTGAAAGTCTTTTATATTCAGAGCTTTTTGTTTTAGGGAATAGTATTTGGTAATTAGTGAAGCGTTCTTCTTCACAATATCCATAAGATTGGTATACACCGTTGTGGGTATATTGTTATGGTACAACGCGGATTCTAAACAAGAACCATACTTTTTATTCTTCGCATAGAAGAGATGTGCTTGGATTTTTCCATTCAGCAGATTAGCAAAAGTATGGCGGTAATTATAATATCTTTCACATTGTGCTAGGTAAGCTGTCTTTCTTAATTCCCTATCTGTAGATTGCATGTATAATGAAGCTAGTGCATGGGAAAGAGGATGGGAATTTCCTTCTGAGTCCATAGCTTGACCAAAGGGAATTTCTGAGTCACTTAAAGAAGAGAATGCTTTGCTAGCCACTTCAAAAGGTGCAAATGCTGAGGCTAAAATTTTTTCTTCTCCAGGAGTACCTGTATGCATAGATAGTCTAAAGATTTTTTCTAAATAGAATCTATAGGGAGCTAAGCAGGGAGCCGATAAATGTTGCGCTATTATAGGCTCTGATAAACCAATTAAGGCAGGCTGTATCCAAGAGATCTCTTCAGAAAAGAGAATGTGTAGATGTGTGATCGATTTTAGATCTGCGACTCCCTCTTGGTTTGTTATGTCTTGATCATGAACGAGGTGGGCGTAAACGTAGAGTTTATCAAGCTTTCTTTCAACTGAGAAAAGTTTCGTTAATAGAGAAAGGAGAGATTCGGAATCCTCAAGTTGATATTGCGTTGCTTGCAGTTCTGGCCAGGTAGGCGAACCGTCTGTTTTCAACCCAAAAGAGTCTAAATCTGCTTTCCAGTCTTCTCTATTTGGGTATAGAGGGCTGACATCCCAGCAGTCTGCAGCAGCGATTTCGTTTCTTGGACGGACTACTTGTTGTTTTTCTGTATCTACGGTCATGATGATCTATGGATTTTTGAAATAGCAAAAAAGAACTTACTATAAGGGAAGTTCTAAGAAAAAGCCAAGAACGATCACGCACATTTTTGCATATTAAAATGGATTGTCGGTATCAATAAATGTTGAGGAAACTTGTAGGTTGGTCTGAAGGTAGTCTGCGAGAGCTTTTGGTCCTACTTTTTCTGTTGCCGTATGACCAAAGGCAAGAAAATGCACATGATTTTCTAGGGCCATGGACCATGCGGGTTCATCAAAATTTCCTGTGATGAAACAATCAATTTTACAAAGAATAGCTTGAGATAGCTCTTTGTAAGCTCCTCCGGAGATGAGTGCTGCTGAGGAGATGGTTTGTGGGCCGCCCAGCGCCTGAGCTTTTATAGGGGATTGGTAGTAATTAGATAGATTTTCTACAAAATTTTCTATGGATATTGGTTGGAAGGATCCTTGGACTCCTAGATAGGGAAGAGAACTGCCGAATGGCTGTAAGTTTGTCCATTGTAAATCGCGGGCCGCTTTCCAATTATTTCCAATGGTTGGGTGTGCATCTAGGGGTAAATGATAAGCTAATAGTTGTATGCCATGCTTAATTAGGAGCTGTATACGATTATAAAGCATTCCTGTAATAGGATAGGGCATGCCTTTCCAAAATAATCCGTGATGAACAATTAATACGTTGGCGCCTAATTTGATAGCTGCTTGTATTGTTGATAAATCTGCAGTTACCCCAACAGCTATTTTTTCAACATTTGCGTTAAGATTTCCTATTTGTAAACCATTGGGGCCGTAATCGGGAAATGATTCCGAAGACAATAGATCATTTAAGTAGATAAGAAGATCGGTAATGTTCATGGGGTCATAATCTTTATAAGAAGTCATTATTAATTCACAAATGTGCATTCCTGACAATCTTTACCAAGAATCTAGAGATTTTACGGTTGCTTTTTCCTGTGATACACACCGGAACTTTTAACCTTCATAAATAATCTTGATTTTTTTTACCCAGAAAGTTCCTATGAGTAATTCTTAATATATTGTTTATTAACCTCTTGGTTCATTCTGTTGTAGAAAATTATTTCGCAACTAAAAAATATAGATTCACTAATTAGTTAATTATAAATAGACTGCTTTCCCTAATACATCAGGGCTTTTTAATTTAACTTGTTGTCCCCCTGTCATTTGGATAAGAAAACTATTCTTGATAGTTGTGGGTCAATGGGTTGTCATAGTACATTTTTTTTCTGTGTTAAATCATCTTTAATTGATGACTGTTCATGTTCTTCCGTTTCGCAGCGCTTATATAAGCAGGCCTTAGTTATATCTGGCGTTTTTTGTGCGATCGTATCTTTTGTCTTGGCCTCTGTTATTTTCAGCGGCATTTCTGGACCAGTAATGATATTAGGTTTGGTAATCTCTTTAGTGCTTTGTGGAGCTTTACTAATCTCTGCTTTATATTATTCTAGACACCCTTATGTTATTATAACGCCTATCGTTGATTCTGGGACAAATGGTTCTATCTCCTCCTCTACTGAAGAGAGTTCTTCTTTAGATGAGTCTATAGAGGTTAGTGCTACATCTGTATCTGTATTGGATTCTACAATTGATGACAGAGAATCTTCTGATGACGATTTTGTTTTAGCTGAAACTCCAGAATCATATTCTGAGACTATTGCTGCATCTATGCTAGATTCCAGTACTGTTGGAGAGGAATTTTTTGATGAAGAATCGACTTCTATTTTAAATGCTGCATTTAATTTATCTTCCTCAATTGTTAGTGATGACTCTATTAAAGAAGAAGATAGTTTAGAAATAGATCTTGATTTAAGTTGGTTATATGATAGTCAATTAGTAATCGATGCAGAGGCTACAGTTGATGCTACAAGTTATGTAGGTGAAATGACGTCTCTTCCAAAAGGATTTCTTTCTATAGTAGCAAAAAATTATCCTAGAATCATCTATCAGATATGTATTCAGGAGTTCTTAACGATTCAAGAGCTACGCCTTCTTATAGACGGATTGATTGAGAGTAGAAAGCTTGAAAATTATCCCGAAAATCTCAGGATGAAATTACAAAGTTCCCGTTTATCTATTATGGAATTTGATTGTCGTGATATTGAGTTACAACCTCTGGATGAAATTTTACTAAAAGAATGCCCTTTCTATTTTCTCGATAAGTTGATTGCATTAGGGGATAGGGAATTGCCTATAGCAGAGAGAATATCTCCCGCTGTTTATTGGACCAGTCGTTTAGGATTTGTGAGTCAAATAAATACCATTGTCATTCCATCTGTTTGGATTTTATCTCGAGTGACAACCCGAGAAGAATACAAGATGATGCTCGATCATTCTAAGAATAATACATGGGAGCAAACTCGGGATTTAATTTCTCATTTACAGAATTGTCTAAAGGTTTATTTAGATAACGAATATCAGCCAAGTTTTTCTTGTACAAAGAGTAGTGTGGGGTGGGATTTAGGAACCTCCTCATGGCTCCTTTATCTATGTAAGCACGGAGTGAGTTGGGAGCAGTTGCAGTTGTTTACAAAAATAGATAGCCGTTCTGTAAATTTCCTCTATGAAATTGAACAACAAAGTCGAGGAGGGCATTTAGCAAGAAACATAGTCTCTGTTTTTGCATATATCAATGAGAAGAAAGAAAACTTTGATCCAAATATTGCGTTATTTACATGGGAAGAATGGATAGAAGATCAATCTGAAAGTTCTAGAAGAGGCGAAAGATGGAGAGCACATGAATCAACTATAAAGTTGTTAAATGCTAAACGAAATGAATTAGAAGCTCTTAAGGAGACGCCATTTGGTTGCGAAGAGTTAAGTGGGGTGCCGCGCTACACTTATGATTCTTGTACAGGAGCGATGGAGGTTTGATCATAGCTAATTTATATTAATTAGTATCAGTTCTTGATTGTTATAGTTGTCGGTTTTAAATAATCTAGGACTTGTGAATGATTTAGTGATGAGTAAATAACTTTATATTTTTTGAATTGCAAATATTTAGATTTGCCTCCTGGTATTAGTGAGGCAGGGCGTGAAAATATTTGGCATTATGCGGGATTTGTTTGCTTATCCTTTCTACTATACTTGCTATTCCTATTATCTATGAGATAATTCATTCTGTATTACTTCTTTGTCCGCTTTTTAGTTTATGCTTTGGTAATTTTCTTAGTTTCTGTGGGAATAACGCTACAGTTGAGAATGAAACCTCCTATTCCTGAGGGTTCCCTTACTGTTCTTGGCTAAGCCTACCCTAGTGTGATTTGCGAGTTGGTTTTTAAACAAAGATTCGAGTTACATGAGTTGCGTGATATTTTATTTCGATACGTCTAGGGTAAAAGCTGAAAAGTTTGGTTTTGAGTGGTTGCAAATAGTTTGTGGGGGAGTTGAGCGGTTAGATTTAGAAGATCTTTTATTTACGCATTTTCCTTTTTGTTTAATCAATGAGTTCATCCAATTGGGTCCTAGAGAATTTCCTGAATTAGAAGATTTAGACCTGCCAATTTATTGGCTCAACCGTCTATGTTTATCAGATGGTTTGGATACAGTATTCCATCCCTACGTGTGGATGTTTGCGTAATCTACTTTTCAAAATGAATACACACAATTGTTATTACATGCTCAAAACGCTACTTGGGATCGTATTGAACATATACGAGAGGATCCCTTACGGAGAAAAACAGCCGCACCTTGTCTACTCTATATGTGTAAGTATGGTGTAACTTGGGGGCAACTGAGTCTATTTAAGAAAATTTATATAAAGCCGTTATATTGCTTTATGATTCAGAAAGATCAGATGAAGGGGGGGGGGTAATCAACTCTATATCGAATTATATTCACGAAGATAATGAAGAGTTAGTTCAATTTTACTATTTATTGAATTTAATATGTTAAATAATTAACATATTTCAAGTCTTGTGTTGAAATAATATTTTCTTCCTCCTTCGCAATAGGTTTCTAATCTAAAACTTAGGGGATTTTTTTAGTAGGGTACCTATGACGTCACTAATCACTTCCCACCCCCATTTGTCTGAAGTAGTTCAAAAGGGGATTTGCTCTCGTTGTCCTGTGGATAAGTTATGTAAAAATGCTCTAAGAGTGGGCAGTGTATTTTGTTTAGCTCTTTCCATGGCATTTGCTATTGCTTTAATTTGTGTAGCAGCTCAGCCTGCTTTAATCATATGTTTAGTTATTTCTTTGGTTCTTACCTTAGTTCTCTTGGCAATATCCTTACGTCGTTATATACGACGTGAATTCGGGCCCTCCCTTCCTGAAGGTTTCCTATCAATAATAAAAAAAGAGTTTCCCGTATCTATTTACGAGCTAGTAGTTCAAGAGAGATTGACCCTTCAAGAACTACGTGTTGTTATTTCAGGTTTATCTTCTGGGGTGTTTACTTTTCCCTCGAAAAAATGCCGGGAGAAGTTAGAGAGATTTGGTCTTGAGCGTTTACAAAGCGCTTGTGAGGGTATTCAACTGCCCGATCTAGAGAAGATTCTTTTGAAAAATTGTCCTCTATATCTTTTAAGTAAGTTTATCCAACTAGGTCCTAAAGAGTTCCCTGAATCTGTCAATTTACCTCCGGAAGTATATTGGTTAAGTCGTTTAGGATTGTCAAGTAGCTACGTTGTATTTTTTAATTTTCATAATTGGGTTTTATCTCAAGTAGTGACTAAGGAAGAATATGAAATACTTTTGAAGCATGCGAAAGATTCTACTTGGGATCAGATTAAAGATTTAACTGAGAACTTAAGACTTCGTGTAAGAGAGGGTGTAGACAACTATTTTGTCGAACAGGATGGTTTGACTAAAGGTATGCTGAGATCTCTCATTGGTGGCTCCTGGTTATTGTATCTATGTAAACACGGTGTCTGTTGGGAACAATTGCAATTACTTAAAGAATTAGACTGTTCAAGTGTTGGCCTAATGGATGAATTCGAAATGTCTAGGAGAAGAGCTTGTTTGATGAAATCATACTTTTCTATTTCACCCTATGCTAATGAAAGTGATGTCGAGGCTTTTGACCCACACTTAATCTTATTTACTTTTAGAGAATGGAAGAAAGGTCTTGATTCCCATAAGTATAAAAAGGATTTTTATATTTATGATTGCACTATGGCTCTCTTAAGAAAACGCAGTCAAAATACTTTGCGAGAATGTAATACAAATAGAGATATCCCTTGTTTGCCTGAGCGCAATATAAATAGAGAGACGGGTGCGATCGTAGAGTAAAAATCTTTTAAGTTTAGACAGTAATGTAGGTTTTATTAAATCAGCTTTCTGGATTTGCTTTTCATCATTTCTCCGGTTGTAACTAACAATTTTATTTCAGATTTTCTAAGAAATAAAAAGTTCTGAGATGGATTGATTTTGCCTGTTGTTTTTAATTTTAGATGCGATTAAAAATTCCCGGATTTTTTTTGTTTCCAAAATTAAAAATAACTAGGTGGGTTATGACTTTAAAAACATATTCCCTGAGACACACTCCTTTCATTCTTTATCCTTAATAAATCTGGGAAAGAAGATGCGTTGCGTAATGGATACATTACGTAAGAATGCTTTAGCTATAACAGGAATATTTTGTTTTGTCTGTGCTGTTAGCTTTTTATCACTAGTTATCTATGGATTTTCTCATCCTTTACTTGTAATGGGTTTAGCTCTCTCTTTAGTTATTGTTGGGGTAACGGCCGCTTTGGCATTGTGTCATGCAATCCGTGAGTTAAAGCATCCTCTTCCTTCAGGGTTTCGTTCTCTTATAGAAGAATCTTATCCTAAAATTATTCATGATCTTGTCTTTAGTAAGACTCTTAATTTTCAAGAATTCCGCGCTGTTTTATTAGGATTGTCTTCGGGGAATTTTAATTTTCCTTCTGAGGATTGTAAAAATAGAGTGGAATCATTTGGTCTTGAGCGTTTGCAACAGGCCTGTGAGGGCATTCAATTGCCTGAGTTAGAGAACATTCTTTTAAAGAATTGTCCTTTGTGCCTGATAAATAAGTTCATTCACCTTGGCCCTAGGGAATATCCCGATGCTGAGCGTATGGAACCTACTGTGTATTGGGTGAATCGAGCAGGTTTATCGGATATAAATCAAACAGCGTTTCATCCTTTTGTTTGGCTGCTAGCACGTCTTATTTCTGAAGAAGAGTACGGTATGCTATCCCAACATGCAAGAAATAATACTTGGGGAGAGGTACGTAATTTTGTTGAAGAGCTAGATGTGCGATTTAGAACGTATTTAGAAAATAAAACTATAGAAGGGTTTGAACGAAGAGGATCATGGTTATTAGAAGATTTTAATAAATCACGTACTCCTTGGTTATTGGCGCTATGTAAACACGGGATTACCTGGAAGCAACTACAGTTATTTAAAGATATAGAATGCCGCCAGCTAGGTTTTCTCCATGCATTCGATACATCTCGTGTTGGGGGTATTCTAATGGAATTATTACTGATTACTTCTCCATACCTCGATGAAGAGAATCCAGAAAATTTTGATCCTAAAATAGCTTTACTTACATTGAAAGAGTGGATGCATTTCTATCATTATGACTCTCATCGTGTTTATGGTTTTCATAAAGGGACTTTGGAATTTTTTAACAAACACAGCAAACATAACTTGCAGAAGCAAAAACTTTCCTCGTCTCATCTTCATTACTATCTCATAGATCCCAATACGGGAGTAAGATATCGCTGACGAGCAATCTTGTTAACGCGAATGCTGACTCTGATTTGATGTTATATTATTGATTTTCTTAAGTTTTAAATAATCAATTTATATATGGGCAAAAAAATATTCTATTATCAATTACTATTTTATCTCCTAAATGTTTAATACATAATTTGTACTTAAAGATATTGTGTTAGCACTGAAAATGAGAATAGATAATCAAAAACCTATGGATACTAAGGCAGAAGATAGAGCTGCCGCATCCTCTGTTTCTAATAAATTTGCTAAATCTAAAATTTCTTACGCCTTAATAATATTAGTCACATTATTTGCCATTGGGATAATAGCGCTTTCTGTTGCTATTCCTGTATTAGGCTTAACACTTGGCATGGGATTTCCTTTAATTGCAGCAGCTACTTTTGGCTGTATTAGTGCATTGATTGGACTGCAGCGTATTTATGCACATAGAAGAAATCGTATTGTCGAAAATAAGAAAATCCCTAATAAATTGCGTGAGCGAATTTTTGCTAAATATCCTCGAGCTTTCCTATCTCATATACATAAAGAAGACAGTTCTATAGCTACAGTTTGTGTGTTAGATAAATACAATTTATCATTTGCTCAGCTTTATAGATTAGGAGTTTTAGCTTCTGGAGCGGATATAGATCCTTTTACAGATTCTCAAGAATTACTCGCAGCTTTTAATAGTTTATCTCAAGAATCTCGGGAAAATTTGGCAAATTTAATGCGTAATGGCGAATTGGATTTAGATTCTATCATTGAAGAGAATTGCCCATGCTATTGGTTGGAAACTTTTTCTTCTAAGGTTCTTCAGGATTATAACAGCGATGTCTTAAATAGTTTAATCATTGGGCAAATGGCGTTTTTGGGAATTTTTCATCCTCAATATTTACCAGTTTTCTCTTCAATAAGTATGCAAGACTATCGAACATTATCCGCAGCTATGAACCAATCCATGTATACTATCTGGAAAGAAGATGCTAATGTAAAAGCTATAGTAGATACAGCTTTAGCCACACAATCTTCTTTATCCAGAGAAGATAGAGAAGAGTTCCTGATTTGGTTATATTCAGGATTAGGGATTTGTACATTAAATACAGAAGCAAAAGCTTTGCTAAAAGATCTTAGCAATCATAAAGGTCAGTACTTAAATAAATTTTCAAAAAAACAGATTTGGAATCGTATTTTAGATATATCTACGGATGTCGATGATGTTGAATTTCAACCTAGCCTTGCCTATAAAACTTGGGAAGAATGGGTATAAAGCATTTACGTTTTTGATGTAATATTCAAGATAATCAACGCTGTTTTTTTAACCTATACGTGGTTTGCTAATATCCTAATTTGACCTTGCAAAGGTGATTATATTAGTATGATTTTGGCTTTTAGTTTTTGCATGACATGAGAGAGTTCTCGACATAAAAGCTATAGAGAATGGAACAAATAGAGGTATTGTGAAAGAGGATCCCTATTTAGAAGTAAAAAGACATTTAGCTCGTGAAGCTGCTGCTTTGGTGACCTCCGGAATGCTTTTAGGATTGGGAAGTGGTTCGACCTCTAGAGAATTCATCAAAGCTGTTGCTGAAAGGAAAAAGCAGGAGAATTTAGATATTCGTGCTGTGGCGTCTTCGAAAGAGTCTTATTCCCTAGCAAGTAGTTTAGGGATCCCCTTGATTGATGATGAAGAATTCATCAACACGGATCTTGCTGTTGATGGTGCTGATGAGATAGATCCCCAACTGCGGATGATCAAAGGTGGCGGTGGAGCCATTTTTCGAGAGAAGATACTACTGCAATCGAGTCAACGACGTTTGATACTTGCTGATGAGAGTAAAAGCGTTAAGGTTTTAGGGAAGTTTGGTCTTCCTGTGGAGATTAGTCCTTTTGGAAGATCTTCTATTATTGCTACCTTGGAGAATTTTGGATATCTGGGAAATTTAAGAAAGAATCCTCGTGGGGGATTTTTTATCACCAATAACGGGAATTATATTTACGATATTCATACTCCAAATGTATACCCCCATCCCGAGGAAGATCTCCTCAAGCTATTACAAATTCATGGTATTATTGAAGCAGGGTTTGTTATAGAGAATGTTGAGGTATGGTTGGGTTATACCAACGGTCAGATTGGCAAAAAGAACACCGGTGGATTATGAGTATAGAAAGAGAACTGCTCCAAGATACCCCTTTAGTTTTGCTTAACTTTTACAAGTTAGTCAGCTTTTGTCATTACGCAGGAATTGTCTTAGGTACCGAGGAGAAAAAATTTGCGATATACGGACATGCATCCATGGGCCAGGCATTTCATCACTCTGATTCCTCACACTTTTCTTTATCACGACCACTAACTCATGATCTCCTCAACTTTGTTTTTTCAGGTTTTGATATCCATGTGGTGCGTGTTGTCATTAATGATTACAAAGATAATGTATTTTATACACGCATGTTTTTAGAGCAAAAACAAGGAGATTTTCTCTATGTCACCGATGTTGATGCTCGCCCTAGCGACAGCATTTCTTTAGCACTTACACATAAAGTCCCTATTCTTTGTGTGAAATCTGTATTTGATGCTGCCATAGCTTACGAAGAATAAAATAATACGGTATCTTATGGCAAAAATTCCCTATGCTATTTTAGAGAAAGGCTCATTGTTATTGGCTTCTCCTGATACAGATCAGGGAGTCTTTGCTCGCAGTGTAATTTTATTATGTGAGCATAGCCTGAACGGTTCGTTCGGGCTCATTTTAAATAAGACATTAGGTTTAGAAATATCTGATGATATTTTTACTTTTGATAAGGTGTCTAATAACAATATCCGTTTTTGCATGGGAGGCCCTCTGCAGGCCAATCAAATGATGCTTTTGCATTCCTGTTCTGAAATTTCTGAACAGACGTTAGAAATCTGTCCTTCTGTATATTTAGGGGGAGATTTGTCTTTCCTACAAGAGATCGCTGCTAGTGAGTCCGGGCCAACGATAAACTTATGTTTTGGTTATAGTGGTTGGCAAGCAGGACAGCTAGAAAAAGAATTCCTAGAGGGGAATTGGTTTTTAGCTCCCGCAAGCTATGAGTATGTATTTTCTGATAATCCCGACAATCTCTGGTCTAGGATCCTTAAAGATTTGGGAGGGAAATACGCTTCACTATCCACAGTGCCTGAGAATCTTTTACTGAATTAGACTCAAGTTTTATTTAATTTCTAGTGAGGCTTTTCCTAGGTTTTAAAGTGGCTATGGCTCAAAATAACCCCGGATTTTCTTAGGGGGTTCTATGCCAGTTATCGATGAAACACCAATGACCTATACTGAAGCTTGTCGCTATTTTCCCGGAGGAGTAAATTCTCCAATACGAGCCTGTATTCCTGTGGGGATTGTTCCTCCTATTGTCTCTAGTGCTTCTAGAGATGTTTTCATAGATAGTTTTGGGAAAAACTTTATTGATTTTTGTGGATCTTGGGGATCGTTGATTCACGGTCACAGCCATCCAAAGATTTTAGATGCGCTTTGCAGTGCAGCATCTCAAGGAACCTCTTATGGACTCACTTCAGAAAATGAAATTTCTCTAGCCACCACTCTATTTTCTTGTTTGGGATTGCAAGATCATAAACTACGTTTTGTCTCTTCAGGAACGGAAGCTGCCATGACTTCTGTGCGTCTTGCCTGTGGAGTTACGCAACGCTCAGTGATGATTAAATTTTTAGGATGTTATCACGGACATGCTGATGTTTTGCTAAAGGGAATGACTATAGATGAGAATAATCTTATGGAAGTTCCCCATCTTGTAGATAGATATTTTTCTTCAGATCCTTGCTTACCCCTAACTTTAATCTTGCCCTACAATGATCTGAAGACTTTTGAAGAGGTAATGGAGAAGATAGGGGAACGCGTTGCTTGTGTGATCTTTGAACCTATAGCTATCAATATGGGTGTTGTTCTTCCTGAAGCCGGGTGGATTGAGAGCATTATAACCACATGCCGACGGTATGGAGCTTTATCGATTATGGATGAGGTTGTTACAGGATTTCGTATGGGGAGTCGAGGGATGCGCTCTATCCTCGATGTTACTCCCGATATTACTGTATACGGGAAGATTTTAGGCGGAGGGATGCCTGTTGCTGCCGTTCTAGCTCATCAAAGTATTATGGAGCATTTGATGCCTGTGGGAACAGTATTTCAGGCGGGAACTCTTTCAGGGAATCCTATTGCTATGGCTGCAGGGCAAGCTTCTATAGAGCTTTGTCAGGAGAGAGATTTTTATCCTAAGTTAGAAAATCTCACAGAAGGGTTCTTATCTCCTATAGAAGACTTCATTCGCTGTAAAGGATTTCCTATAGCATTGGTAAGAGCGGGTTCTATGTTTTCTTTCTTTTTTAGAGAAACCCCTCCTAGAAATCTCCGTGATGTGCAGGAATGTGATCAGAAGACCTTTGGGATATTTTATCGGCATGCCTTTTCTCGAGGGGTGTATTTGTCTCCAGCTTCTATGGAAGCGAGTTTTATTTCTTCTGTCCATAGTAGAGAAAATCTAGCCTATACGCAAAATGTCCTTATTGATAGTTTAGTGAAAACCTTCGAAGGTATTTAAGACGCAAGGTTTTCTCCATATTGTGAGGATATGAGCATGGAAACAAAAAAACGTTCTCGTATTTTCCGCGTATTATGTTTATTTCCTTTGGAATTAGGCAGATGGATGGGATTTACCTGTGCAGTAATCAAAAGTTGTTCATGGAAGAAAAGTTTATTTCGGTCTGTAAGCCTACAAGGCTATGATATTGGCGTTGCTTCTTTGCCTGTAGTTATGCTTACGGGAGCTGTCACAGGAATCGTTTTAGCTCTACAGTCCTATTATCAATTAGGCATTCATGGCTTGTCCTGCGCTATAGGATTTTTCGTTGTAAAAAGTATTTTAGTGGAAATTGGTCCTGTGCTTACAGCTCTCGCTCTTTCAGGAAGAGTGGGAGGAGCGATTTCTGCATTTTTAGGAACTATGCGCATGACAGAACAAGTTAGCGCTATGGAGACTTTAGGAGTGAATCCTTTAGAATACTTTGCTCTACCCAGGATCATTGCAGGGATTATTGCTATGCCTGCTTTGGTAATTGCTGCAGTATGGTCGGGGATCTTTTGTGGGTATTTGCTATGTCGTTATGCTTTTCAACTCCCTGCTCAGGTTTATTTACATATGGTATCGGGAAATGTATTGCTATCCGATATTGTGATGGTCATTGTTAAATCTTTAGTATTTGGATTTATCATTACCTCTTTAGCGTGTTATCAGGGCTTAGGGAAGCATTGTCGTATTACAGATGTGGCTAAGGTCACCACTGCGGGAGTGGTTACCTCCTACATCTCTATCTTATTCGCTAATTGTGTCATTACGTCATTTTTTCATGTTTTAGGTTGCTAGGGAAATGTATGGTAGAGCCCTGGATTTGTGTAGATCGTGTTTATAAGAGCTATTGCAATACCGAAGGTCAAGGCCATACGGTATTGCAGGGGATTTCTTTAGAGGTATTTCCTGATGAGCTTTTGGTGATTTTAGGTAAATCTGGGACAGGGAAAAGTGTCCTTCTTCGTCATATTATGGGATTAGAGATTCCTGATTCTGGAGAGGTGCGTTATGCTGAGGAACTTACCCATAAAGGACGTTTAAAAGATCTCACCATTGGTATGGTATTTCAAGGTGGCGCCCTTTTTGATTTTCTTTCTGTTCGAGAAAATATTGCCTTTGGGCTTCATGCGTATAATGAACGTTATAGGGTGTTTTCTAAAGGCGAGATAAATGCTAAGGTAGATCAAGCTTTAGCGAATGTAGGATTAAGTTATGCTGCAGAGTTTATGCCGAATAAGTTGTCGGGGGGTATGGTTAAGCGTGTCGCTTTAGCACGTTCCTTAGTTTATTCTCCCAAACTTGTTCTTTATGATGAGCCTACAGCGGGATTAGATCCTATGACGAGTCGAGAAATGACCCATCTGATTTTCCGTTTGCGTAAGGAACAGGGGATCGGAGGTATTGTGATTACCCATGATATTACATTAGCATTAACTCTTGCAGATCGTATTGCTATTCATCATGAAGGAACAATCCCCCTTATCTATACAAAGGAAGAATTTATACAAACGAATGATGTATTAGCGAGACAATTTTTCGCCAGTGAGTAACGTTGTGGCATGCCGGTTAAGGAGGGTAAGTGTCTAAAGAAGATCATAAATCAATATTTTTTGGATTATTCCTATGTGCGGGGATCTTAGGCTTATTTTCTGTAATGCTATTCACTCCTAAAAGTCGCGGAGATGGCAAACAAGAAATTCATGTAGCTTTTACCCATCTTAGTGGTGTAAGCAAGGGAATGAATGTCTGTCTTGCAGGGAAGATCGTAGGTTCTGTAGCTTCTGTACAAAATATTATGGATAGGGGAATCTGCGGGAAGTCCGGAGAGCTGTATTGTTATGAATTAGTATTGAAAATCGATTCGGGGATTTCTCTATATAAAGAGGATACTTTCGCTATGTATTCTCCTAAAATTATAGGAGAATCTATTGTGAATATTATTCCTGGAAAGATAAGAGATGAGAGCCATCGTCTTTATGCTCAGGATTTAGTTTGCGGACAGAATATTGATCCTATTGAGAAATTAATACAGTTTGTTGATAGGGCAGATAAAGCCTTAGAGAAACTTGAAGCTGAAACTACCCATCTCTATGCTAAAATAGCCACTTTACTTGATGAAGAAAAAGATACTTCATTAGTAAAGCAGGCACGATTAGCCACAGAGTCTATACATAAGAGCGCTGATAGATTGGCGGATTGTTTGGATAGTGTGCGTGTTGAGCGTATCGATGGGTTGATGGAAGATTGTAAAGATATTACTTCTGCTGTTAAAGATTACGGATTGTTGTATCAGTACAGCTCGCGATGGAAAAAACAGCGCAGAGCAAAAGACAAGAAGCAAAGTCTTGAGCAACAAGGGATTGCCTTGGAAAATAAGTAGATTTTTTGTGTTTTTTATGCAAAGAATATGTTTCAGGAGAGTATTAGGGCTATGGATAAGATATCAGATGCGGTTAGCGAAGCTCTAGAAAAAGCTTTTGAGCTCGCTCAATCAGCAAAAAATCCTTACGTAAGTGAAAACCATTTTCTCAAATGTCTTTTAGAGAATACGGAATCACTATTTTATTTGATAATTAAGGATATTCACAATAATCCTAAATTACTCACTTCTGCGGTAGATGAAGCGCTTTCTTTAGAACCTTCAGTTATTGAAGGCAGCGCTATGCCTAAGCCTTCGCCAGGACTGCAAAGTTTACTATTAGATGCGAAACAGGAGGCGAAAGATCTCGGAGATGAATACCTTTCTGGAGATCATGTACTGTTAGCTTTTTGGAAATCCAACAAGGAGCCTTTTGCTTCTTGGAAAAAAACGGTAAAAATATCCTTAGACGATCTTAAAAAACTCATTATTAATATAAGGCGTGGCAATCGTATGGACTCTCCTAGCGCTGAAAACAACCTTCGGGGCCTAGAAAAGTATTGTAAGAACCTAACTTTGTTAGCAAAGGAAGGCAAGTTAGATCCTGTGATTGGTAGGGATGAAGAAATTCGTCGTACTGTTCAAGTCTTATCACGTAGAACTAAGAATAATCCTATGCTTATAGGGGAACCAGGCGTGGGAAAAACAGCAATTGCTGAGGGATTAGCTCTGCGTATTGTTCAAGGTGATATTCCAGAAAGCTTAAAAGGGAAGCAGCTCTATGTTTTAGATATGGGAGCGTTAATAGCTGGAGCAAAGTATCGCGGGGAATTTGAAGAGCGCTTAAAAAGCGTTCTTAAAGATGTGGAGTCTGTCGATGGCGAGAGCATTTTATTTATCGATGAAGTGCATACTCTTGTAGGTGCTGGTGCTACCGACGGAGCCATGGATGCTGCGAATTTATTAAAGCCTGCTTTAGCGCGTGGTACTCTACATTGTATTGGTGCTACAACCCTGAATGAATACCAAAAGTATATTGAAAAAGACGCTGCTTTAGAAAGGCGTTTCCAACCTATTTTTGTCACAGAGCCTTCTTTAGAAGATGCAGTATTTATCCTTCGAGGTCTTCGTGAGAAGTATGAAATTTTCCATGGCGTACGTATTACTGAGGGAGCATTAAATGCTGCTGTTCTTCTTTCCTATAGGTATATTCCAGATCGTTTTCTTCCCGATAAGGCGATCGACTTAATAGATGAAGCTGCGAGCTTAATTCGCATGCAAATTGGTAGTCTACCGCTACCCATTGATGAGAAAGAACGTGAACTTGCCGCTTTGATTGTTAAGCAAGAAGCTATTAAGCGTGAAAAGGCTCCTTCATATCAAGAAGAGGCTGCGGCTATGCAACAGTCTATAGAGCAACTTAAAGAAGAGCTTGCTGCTTTACGCTTGCGTTGGGATGAGGAAAAGAAACTTATCACAGGTCTTAAAGAAAAGAAAAATTCTTTAGAAAATATGAAATTTTCTGAAGAAGAAGCAGAACGTGTTGCCGATTACAACCGTGTTGCAGAGCTACGCTATAGCTTAATCCCTGCTCTTGAAGAAGAAATCCGCGAGGATGAAGAAGCTTTAAATCAAAGGGACAATCGTTTGCTTCAAGAAGAGGTAGATGAGCGTCTTATTGCTCAGGTAGTGGCAAATTGGACAGGAATTCCTATTCAAAAGATGTTGGAAGGAGAAGCTGAAAAGCTTCTTGTTTTAGAAGAGTCTTTAGAAGAGCGTGTTGTAGGTCAGCCATTTGCCATTTCTGCTGTTAGTGATTCTATACGTGCTGCGCGTGTAGGACTGAGCGATCCACAACGTCCTTTAGGGGTGTTCCTGTTTTTAGGTCCTACCGGAGTCGGGAAAACAGAACTTGCTAAAGCTTTAGCTGATCTTTTGTTTAACAAAGAAGAGGCTATGGTGCGTTTTGATATGACTGAATATATGGAAAAACATTCCGTATCTAAGTTGATAGGATCACCTCCAGGTTATGTAGGCTATGAAGAAGGAGGAAGTCTTTCTGAGGCTTTACGTCGCCGTCCTTATTCTGTAGTGCTTTTCGATGAAATCGAAAAAGCAGATAAGGAAGTCTTTAATATTCTTCTGCAGATTTTTGATGAGGGAATTCTTACAGATAGTAAGAAGCGTAAGGTAAACTGTAAAAACGCTTTATTCATTATGACCTCAAATATAGGTTCTCAAGAACTTGCTGATTACTGCGCGAAGAAAGGTAGTCGGGTAAGTAAAGAGACCGTATTATCCGTAGTGGCTCCCACATTAAAAAAATACTTCAGTCCAGAGTTCATCAATCGTATTGATGATATCCTTCCTTTTGTGCCTTTAAATACTGAAGATATTGTTAAGATAGTCGGTATTCAAATGCGTAGGGTTGCGCAACGTTTGTTAGAAAGACGTGTAACGTTAACTTGGGATGATTCTGTGATTCTTTATTTAAGTGAACAGGGTTATGACAGTTCTTTTGGAGCACGACCTTTAAAACGGCTCATTCAACAAAAAGTAGTTACGCTATTATCAAAAGCGCTACTTAAAGGTGATATCAAATCTGATACTTCTATAGAGCTTACGATGTCTAAAGATGTCTTGCTATTCAAAAAAATAGAAGGCTAGTTCTTAAATACAAGCGCCGTTTATCTATTGTTTTAGATCCTCTCTCATATGATAGAGGGTCTTTTTTTTTATTGCGGTGTGGTTGTGGGGCATAAGTAGGCCCTGCCCCGGATGGGGCAGGGGAGGTGGTTGGAATTAGAACTGGATCTTAGATCCGAGGTCTACGTTATAGGTTCTAGAAGAGCCTCTGAGCTCGAAACCAAACTGGCTAAAGATTTCAAAGTTAGAAGATAAGGAAAGATAATTTCCTGCTTTTACAATGAAAGCATGTCTAGCTAGGTTTGTTGCTTTAGTTAACCAAACAGCTGTGGTTGGGCTAACGAGCAGAGACGTTTTACAATCAGGGTTGCTTCTTACAAGATCCGGAGCATAAGCCAAAGTTACATTGTAGGAAGCTATGTCATTGTCAGAGAATCTCTCAAACTTCACGCCGATAGGCATGGAGAGGTTTGTGAGATCGCTGCTTTCAAAGTATCTTCCTTCAGTGCTGTTATTTTCTTTAAAGTCCTCTTGGTGAGCATAAACCAATTGGAATCTTAAGAAAGGAGAGTACATATCAAATAAGGAAGAATAGGGAGATTCAATAGGCACAGTAGCACCGAGTTCCACTCCGAAGCAGTCGTTACCCCAATCACCCTTGATCTCTGGGTAGACGACGCCTTGTGGAGCGTATTTAGTCGTCATATTTGTCTTCATGTCGTTAGACGTGTGACTATACGTTAACTGTGCATTGAGTACTAACGGAGCTTGCGCGCCGAGAGTAGATTGTAGCAGGTTATCCCAAGCATCCCAGAAGGAGGTATGCTGATAATAAATAGATCCTGCGTAGATATTAGAATTATTCTTAGAGACTAAGTAATCTTTATCCCTTCCAAAGAGTTGGCAGAAAGCGGCGCTGAAGACATCATCGGAAAGTGTTTTGGCATACGCTCCCAATACATATCCAGCACTATGGTGACGAAACTTGCGTTTTGTCTCCGTTCCGCTTTTCTGTAAGAAGTTAGCTAATCCCGATGCCCAGAGGCCTCTTTGATAGTCAGCACCATTGACACTAATATCCATGAGGTTTTGAATGGCGCGTACATCTGAGAACGATCCCCATAAGGTATTAGGGACTAGAGGTCCTTGACGTTCAGGGTTAGGGTTATAGCCAGTTTGTTGCCAAGCTAAAGTAGCTAGTTGTGAGGTTGTGGCTGTGCCTTGTGCCCAGGATGTTGTCCAGAGACCTTGATAGCCATAATGAGCGGCTGGAGCATGGTCAGTTAGATGAGTTGTTGGGATTGTAGGTGTTCCTGTACCATTAGCTTTAGCTTCTATAATAGAAGGAAATTCTCGTGTTGTGGAGAAGACTGGATATTCGTAGCCGTTTCCGTCGGCATCGACTAAATTAAGAGAGGAGATTGTAACACTTTTGTTGGTTCCTTCAGCTGAGATTTGTGCTGCCAGAGGTACCCCCCCCCCCCCCAATGAGGCGGTATTGATAACCAGATTGCTTAGGGAAATATCTTCTGTGGTTGAGGTTAGATTGGTCCCCGCATCCATCTCAATAGCGCCGCCGGATTGGGTGATTTGCTTTGCTGACACTGTTACGCCATTTTTAAGTACAAAAGATCCAGATCCTACTGTGAGGGGTTGTTTGAAAAAGGATTTCAAATTGTCTGTAACTTGTTTTTCATCTTCTGTGAGCTTTTCTCCAGAAAAGACAATACGACCGGAATAGGTTGCAGCTCCGTCAGCTTTATTGATTTCTAATGTATCAGTGTCGCTGCCATTATTGGCGATTGGATCGTAAAAGAAAACGCCAAAACCATCTCTAGCTCTTAACTGAGAGAACTTCCCTCCAGAGCCTAAATCGATAGAGTTTCTTTTCGTTGAAGGAGTGCCCGTGGTTATTATTTTATTTCCATCAAAAATAATATCCCCATTTTCGGCAGTTAAGCTACATTCGCTGTCTGCATCAGCTATGCAAATAGCCCCGCCTTTAGGGTCAGCAGCTTTAGAGGTTGAATTATTAGAGAATAGGGTTGGCCCTCCAGAGATGATGGAGAGTTTTTTCGCATAAATAGCCCCACCTTCTTGCTGAGAAGAATTTCCAGAGAACAACAGATATTTATTTCCTTCGAATTTTAGCTCGGCATTGGTGCCTGTATCACATTTGATAGCCCCACCTTTCTCGGTTGAACAGTTTTTTTCGAAAATAATTTTGTCGTTATTGCTGAAAGTAGTTACCCCTTTGGATTGAATAGCCCCTTGTTCAGTAGTTCCTGGAGGACAATAAGAACATGAAAATAAAGAAAATCCAGAGATTGATAACGTCTTATCATTGGCACTTACTTCAATAGCTGCTGGCTTAGCTGTAGCAGTAATATTATCAAAGCAAAGAGAATAGCCCTGTCCTAGAAAAGTAAGATTTTCTGTAGTCTCTGTGAAACAGCTCTTTGTTAAAGGTGTTGTTTTCCCTGCATAAGTAATACATACATTGCCGTTACAAGTATATTCAGCACCTGTTGATGTTTCTTTGGGTACGAATGGAGTCGTTGTTGTGTTTCCATTATAACTATCAGAGGAATTTAGAGTCTCTTGAACTGCTGCTGCAAAGCTCGAGGAGGTTGAAGCGAGCAGCCCCGAAGACACTAAGAACCAGTAAACTGGATGTTTCATGTTTTATGCTCTTGGGTAATTTGATATTATGTCCACCCGATCACAAAAATGATTAAAAGTCAAGGGAATCGGCTTCGCTTTCTTGAGGTGATAAATTTCATAAGTGTGTATTTGTCATTGAAAAGATGGAGAGCCTTTCGGAAGATCATGAAATAAGAATGATCGAATATTTCTTTTCATAATCCATTGTTAAGTTAACCATTTAACAAATAAAGAATCAAAATATGAGAGAGACTCTGGTATAGTTATTGTTCAGTATGAAAGTTAGATGAAAGATACTTAGGAAAGAATGTTTATGATGCCAAGGCTACTTTGTGTTTTTCTTATGCTTGTTATTGCTGTAGAAGGTATTGGATCAAAGGCATTTTGTGAAGATAGAGCTATTGCACAAAATACACATGATGCTTTCTGGAATCTCGATCCCTATTGTTTGGAGAGCTTATGTGCATATTTTGTAACACATGGCGATAAGCAAAGTAGACAAAAACTGGCAAATTTTTTCCCTCAGCTAACAACTGGTGAGTTAGCAACCCTATCGAATTGCGTTTTATTATCTAAAAATCCTAACTATATTTTTTCACCTGAAGATATTGCAGTTATGAAAAAACTATCTCTTCCCGGGGTCGTCTTTTTATGTAATTCTGAAGGTAACCATCTTCCTGAAAAAGATCTTGCCCGTGCTTTAGTACTTGCTGAATTTCCTGGAGAAGAGGGGATGCGTAAGGCAGAGCATTATACTCGTTATCTAGATATTCTGGCGTTGCGTGCCTATATTGAACGTCAAAGGTATTTAGATAGAGAACATTATGTTTTAGGTTCAGAAGGTTTTCATAAGGCAACGATAGAAGCTCTGAATACGATTCTTTTTTATGAAGAGGGGATTCGTTACCCATCAAAAAATGAAATGTTTTCCGATGAGTTTTCTTTTTTATCTTCTGTTGCGGATAGAAAATTCGGGGTTTGCTTGGGTGTTTCTTCCCTATACCTCTCCCTAGCGCAACGCTTGGAGCTTCCTTTAGAATCTGTCACACCTCCAGGGCATATCTACTTAAGATATGGTGGGGGAAAAATCAATATTGAAACTACCGCAGGAGGAAGACATCTTCCTACGGAACAATATTGTGAGTGTTTGAATGTTGATGAGTTGCGCGTACGTTGTGAAAAAGATCTTATAGGCTTAACATTTATCAACCAAGGATCTTTTGCTTTGCAAAAGCAACAATATCATGAAGCTGATCTCGCTTATGAAAAAGCTAAAGAGTATGTAGATGACGATGACCTCCAGGAGCTTATGGGCGTTGTGAAAATTCTCAAAGGTCAGAAGAAAGCAGGCGAAGCTCTTCTTAAGAGTTCTTCTCAAGCGCAATCTGTAGGATCCGTAGCGTATGATTATTTACAGGGGAATATTGATAAAGCAACTCTAAAGCTATTGTTTACTCATCCAGGATCTACCTATGACGAGGTCCTCTCCTATCAAGAGGCATTAAAAAAGGCTATACGGCGTTCTCCAAAATGTAGCGAATCTCGCCGTAGACTGGCTTCTGTTCTCTTGCATCTTGGAAAAACCGCAGAAGGTGTGGCTCTTTTAGAGCAGTGTGCTAAAGAGTCTGTAGATGATATCGCACTCCATCTGAAGCTATCTAGGATACTTTGTGATCGTCATGATTATGAGAAAGCTCAAAACTATTTTTTAATAGCGGAAAAGCTCCTTGTCGCTAAAGGCTTGCAGAGTGGGGATAAGAAATCCTTCACTTTGTATCATGACATTCGTCAAAAAATATTTTTAATAGCGCCTTAATATGAATATTTTGATTTATTGAGATTAATATTATTTTTCTATATAGTTAATCGTCTTTTATTTATAAAATACGTGTTTTATGAGAGTTAATATAGAAAAAACTGTAACTTCTGTTCAGATGTCTTCTCAACAGATCCGCAGTAAATGTGATAATCTCACAGCAGAGATAAGTAAGATGCGGGTCGTTCCTACATATAGAGTAGGTATTGAGATCGCTGCCGCTATTTTAGGAGCTGTGTGCTTAATTTTAGCTGCTATCGTTGCTGCTGGGGTTTTGGCTGTTGGCTGTATATGCCTGATGCCTTTGGCATTTTCTCTGGGATCAGCTTTATTGACCTTTGCTGTTACATCCGTGGTTTTGAGGCAGGGTGAGTTGCGACGTGAGAGATGCTGGAGAAGTCATGCGCTGCGTTGGAATTCCTTCGCAAATGATTTGTATACTGCTCTTGAAACGGCGAGGCAAAAAAGAAGTCCGCGATTACCTTCTTCTGTAAGTGCGCAATCTTGTTAAACAGCTAATTATTTTTTATTAGCACGTATTTATTTGCGTACCTTAAGGTATTTTGCAAGAATTTTTATTATCGATATATTGGGTGTTTTATGTCTTGTAAACAAGTGATGTCAGACATACGCGAGGGTTTAGGTTGTAGTGGTTTTAGCTCGAAGTATCTTGTAAAACCGCAACTTTCTGTGAATATTGTTCGTGTTATTATGACGCTTGTGACCTTGCTGCTTGGCTTTGGTGCTTTAATTTGTGGTATTGGGACATGTACCGCAGCATCTTTCACCGCTATGTCATTGGCTGGTGGCGCTGCTATAGTTTTAGGATTTGTTATGCTAATGTTGGCACTTTACTGGAGCTATGGTGTATTTTCTAGCTTCCAAGCTAGAAAATCTGATCTGATCAGAAATAGTCAGGATGTTTAATTCCTGTCTCTGATGGTCTCCTTATCATTTAAGGTGTGTTAGGTAAACGACACAAGTGATTAACAGCCGTTCTGTGATCTTTAAGGTCATAAGAGCGGCTTTTTTATGGAAATTCCCTGCGGTAGTGTGTTCTCAGGGGTGTTGGATTAGATCGAATCTCTTCTTTAGCTATGTGTGGGTTAGATTGGTGTGGGGAATAAGCGGTTTTTCTTTTTTTTGACTGTCTTTTACAAGTGCCTTCACAAGCTAGTTTCAAGCCTGTGAGGCGCTTTGTCAAGTTATATTTTTATATACTTAAAACTTAACATTTTATATCGTTGCTCTGAATTTTAAAAAAAAAGGGAGATAATCATGAGCTGCATGACAAATGTTAAAGAGGTTTGTGGTGGATTAGGAAAAATTGACTTGTCTCGAGAAGCTGTTCCTGCTTTTGATAAAAGTCGCCCATGTTCAAGCATATCTAGAGCTGCTATTTGTGCTTTAGTAGCTATTATGGCAATTGCATCTATAATCGTCGGTTGTATTTGCTGCGCTAGTGGTGGAACAGCTCTTGCTTGCGGCGTGCTTTCTATTGCTTTGGCATTACTTGGTCTTTCTTGGGCTGCTATTGTCTTAAAACATATGTTTTGTAAGCAGGTTGTTAATGAGAATACTCCCATAGAGCTCCATGCTGAAGAACTCCATGCTGAGAATGCTCCCGTAGAGCTCCGTGCTGAGTAAGGCGGTCTTTCATTAAAGATCCCTGTCTTTCATAATTTAATAGAACTTATGCTCAGCGTAGCTAGGTATGGGTAATGTTTTATGAGAGCAGAAACATAAGTTTATTTTGACGCAGATCATTTAAATAAACAAAATCTTGCAGCGGGATTATCCGCCGCAAGATTATTTCTTTTCGGTAATTTTCAATCAGAGGAGAATCTCTGATTGCATGTTTGAATCCTGTTTATATAATCTATAAGCTGTCTCTAGATACTTAATGAAAATAGAGGGGTTTTGATGCCTTTTATTCAGAATGCGAAAGATGTTATTGGTGGTTTAGGGAGTTGTGATCTATCCGTAGAAAAAATCCCTGCTTTTCGAGCAGAACGTAAATGTGTAGATATTAGCAGAGTTGTGATTACTGTTATTGGCGCTATATTTGCTATTGCTATTTTAGTCCTTGGAGTTACAGCTTTGAATTTATATTGTCCAACTTCAGTGTTGGCAGGTGGATGCGCAATTGTTTTGGGTATCCTCTTTTTATCTTGGGTTGTAGTAATGACTCTGCGTTTATGTGGTGTTGGGAAAATAACTAAAGAACCTCTGGCAAGAAATCTTGTTGCAGAAGAGCCCGCCAGTCAATCTGTGATTAGTGAATAGACTGTGATGTGTTTCTAGTTGTCATGTTGTTTGAATGGCAATAGAGCGTAACTAACTGTAGTTAAGAAAGAATCGTAAAATAAGAAATCTAATATTGTTGCATTTACTTTTTAAACAAAGAAGGACTTTAGGCGAATTTTCCCGGAGTCCTTTTTTGTTATTCTTGTATATTGCAATCATCCCTTTCCCTCACTATAGTTAGCTCAATATAAGCGAAGATAGAAAATCTCAAAAAGGCAAGGAGTTTGCCCCATGGAAGGTGAGCAAGATATAGGAGTTGAGTTTTTAGGTGACTATAAGATCCTCTGTTATTTGCGAAAGGGTTTGTGGTGCCAAGATATTCTTGCCGAGCATCGTTTTATAAAAAAACGGTATATTTTAAAATTACTCTGTTCTGAGCTTTCTTCATCCGAAGCCTTTATGACTGCTTTTCATGAAGCTATTATCAAATTGGCAACAATAAGACATCCCGGGATTATCTCTATAGAAAATGTTTCACAAGCAGAAGGGCAGTATTTTTTAGTAACCGAAGAAAAAGAAGTCCCCACGCTCTCTTTAGCTCAATATCTTTCCAGTTGTTCTCAAGGATTATCAGAATTAGAAGCTAAAGATCTTATCTGTCAGCTTGCTGAGATTTTAGACTATGCCCACGCGAATAGATTAATTCACGGTGGTTTAAGTTTGGATTCTGTACATATCGATCTTACCGGACAATCCCCAAAAGTATTTCTTCCAGAGTTGGGGTTTTCTTTTTTACTTAAGGATCAATATACCCAGAGCCTTTTAAGAGATTCTTCTGAGAAATCTTCTTTTGATAAGTTAAAGCAGATACTTTTATTCCAAGCTCCAGAAACTGCTTTAGGAACAGTTGCTGAAGATGTCTATGCATTTGGAGTGATTGTATATTTTCTTTTATTTAGACAGTTGCCTCAGGGTGCGTTTCCTTTACCCTCAGAAGCTTTCCCTGAGTATGTTTATGATTGGGATCGATTAATTCAATCCTGTTTAAGTTATGCCGTAGAGAAAAGGCCTAAGAAGTTGGCTCCTTTACTTGTGAAAAAAACCTTAGGAGAGCAGTTCCTCGCAGCTAAAATACAATGCAGCGAAGAAGATTTAAGAGAGATAGAGGAAGAACCTCAAGTTCCTAGTGTAGCGAATATTCTTCAGAAAGTTGAGGACAAAATAATAGAGGAAACCTCGGATCATTTAGAATTTGTCCTCGTGGAAGCCAAATCTATAGACGAAGCGATGAATACCTCTGTAGATTCTAAGGAAGAAGTTGTTGCTGAAGATGAAAGTTACTCTAACGCTTTACAATCATTATTAATACGAGAGCCGGTTGTTAGCCGTTATGTAGAAGAAGAAAAAGAAGAGGTGAAGCCACAGCCCTTATTCACCGAAATGGTATTTATTGAAGGGGGAAAGTTTCTCCGAGGAAGTCGGGAGGGACAACGTGATGAACATCCTGTACATGAGATTTTTTTACATAGCTTTTTCTTAGATATTCATCCCGTGACGAATGAGCAGTTTGTTCGTTATTTAGAATGTTCGGGAAGTGAACAAGATAAGTATTATAATGAGCTTATTCGTCTTAAGGATTCACGAATACAACGCCGTTCTGGCAAGCTTGTTATTGAACCTGGTTATGCTAAGCATCCTGTTGTTGGTGTTACGTGGTACGGAGCTTCTGGCTATGCCTCTTGGGTGGGGAAACGGCTCCCCACGGAAGCTGAATGGGAAATTGCTTCTTGTGGAGGCGTGACTCAGCTGCGGTATCCTTGCGGTGAAGAAATAGATAAAAGCCAGGCAAACTTCTTTAGCTCAGATACAACGCCAGTAATGAGCTATCCCGCCAATCCTTATGGATTGTATGATATGGCAGGGAATGTATACGAGTGGTGTGAAGATTGGTATGGCTATGATTTCTATGAAATCTCGGCTCAAGAATCCCATGCGCCTCAAGGTCCTGCTCAAGGTGTTTATCGTGTGCTAAGAGGAGGGTGTTGGAAGAGCTTAAAAGATGATCTTCGTTGTGCTCACCGTCATCGTAATAATCCTGGTGCGGTAAATAGTACCTACGGCTTCCGCTGCGCAAAAGGAGTTAAGTAAACACTGCATGGAAAGTATGTATTCCAGGGAACAGTATCTATCTCTGTGTAAGGAGCTCGAAAAAGATGATTATTGTTATTATGTTCTTCATAATGCCGTAATTTCAGATTATGACTACGATATGAAGATGCAAAAGCTTCTTGCTATAGAAGCTCAGCATCCCGAATGGAAGGTATTGTGGTCACCATCTATGCGTCTTGGAGATCGCGTCTCAGGGAATTTCCCAGTAGTTGCGCATTCTCATCCCATGCTCTCTATTGCGAATGCGTATACTTTAGAAGAGCTTAATGATTTCTTTTCTCGTGTAGAGAAAACCTTAGGCTATGCCCCTATATATACCTTAGAGCTGAAAATTGACGGTATTGCCGTAGCTATCCGTTATGAGCAGGGAATCCTTGTTCAAGCGTTAAGTCGTGGCAATGGCCAGAAGGGCGAAGATATTACAGCAAATATTCGTACTATACGTTCTCTTCCTCTCCGTTTGCCAAAAGATGCTCCAGAATTTCTTGAAGTTCGTGGTGAGGTATTTTTCAAACGAGAAACTTTTGAGCAGATAAACGCTGCACAAAGACAAGCCGAAAAGCCAGAATTTGCTAATCCCAGAAACGCGGCTGGAGGTACATTAAAGCTGTTATCTGCTAAAGAGGCGGCACAAAGGAATCTAGAACTCTCTGTTTATGGGTCTCTTTCAGATGAGAATACAGAATCGCATTACGATAACCTGATGCTATGTAAGAGATGGGGATTCCCTATATTCGGTCAACCGCGGCAATGTCAAACTATAGCCGAGGTGGTGAAGAGTCTTGATGAGATAGAAGGTCTTCGTGATCAGCTCCCTATGGAAATCGATGGTGTTGTCATCAAAGTAGATGATGTAGAAGCTCAGAAAGCCTTAGGAATGACTGCGAAGCATTACCGCTGGGCATTGGCTTATAAGTATGCTCCGGAGAGAGCCGAAACCATTTTAGAGAATATCCTAATTCAAGTAGGTAGAACAGGGGTACTAACTCCTGTGGCTAAGCTAAGCCCGGTATTTTTATCGGGATCGAGAGTTTCACGAGCTTCTCTATATAATGAAGAAGAAATCGAACGGAAAGATATTCGTATCGGCGATACTGTATATGTAGAAAAGGGAGGAGAAATTATCCCTAAGGTTGTCGGTGTGTGTTTAGAAAAACGTCCTGAGGGTACGCAACCTTGGGTGATGCCGGAATTTTGCCCCGTATGTCATGGCAAGGTGACCCGTGAATCTGATAAAGTTTCTGTACGTTGTACTAATCCGTTATGTTCTGCAGGAGCTATCGAGAAAATCCGTTTTTTTGTGGGAAGAGGAGCTTTAGATATCGATCATCTCGGAGAAAAGGTAATCACAAAGCTTTTTGATCTCGGAGTGATTCACCGATGCTGTGATATTTTTAAAATTACCGAAGAAGATCTTCTTCAAGTGCCGGGATTCAAAGATAAATCTGTAAAGAACGTCCTTAAGAGCATAGAGAAAGCAAAACAAGCACCTTTAGATCGTTTTATCGCAGCTCTAGGGATTCCTTATGTAGGTGTTAGGGTAGCCTCGGCTCTTGCTCAGCATTTCCTTAATTTAGAAGCTGTAATGGGAGCTTCTTTAGAAGAGTTAAAGAGTATTGAGGGAATCGGAGATAAAGTTGCCGAGTCTATAGAGGCATACTTTAATCAACAAGATACTATCGAAGAGATCCAGAAAATGCTTTCCTTAGGGGTAAATGTCTTGCCGTATCATAGGGAAAGTTCATCGTGTTTAGGGAAAACCTTTGTCATCACAGGAACTCTTAAAAAAATGACAAGATCTGAAGCTGAGGCTTCTATTCGCAATTGTGGGGGGAAAGTAGGCTCCTCAGTCTCTAAAAGCACAGATTATCTCGTTGTTGGGGAAGATCCGGGGTCTAAATTTAAAAAAGCCCAGGAACTAGAAATCCCTATTTTAAATGAAAATGATCTGTTAAAAATCCTTTACCCTAACTAGAATCCCACCTTTTTATCTTTTTGTTAAGTTCTTAACTTTCATTATTAAGTAAATAACTGCTCTATTTCTCTCTTATGTTATTTAATATAAATTCTTATAAGGTTATAATGTTTATCTAAAATAAAACATTTTTTTAAATTATTATATCTCGAGGTAGCCTGTGTCTATTTTCCTAGCCAACGGAGATACTAATCAAAATCCTCAAGGGGCATCGTTTCTTCAAGCTTCCTCAGCATCTCCTTTGAGTCCGGAAGCTACGGGAATCCGCGCTTCATTAACTACCCAGGAAACTCTTTTACATACCGTGGAGAGAGAGATTGCTGCTATGGAAAAGACGGATCTTAAGAAGATGCGTTTATATAAGGTAGCTCTGGTTATTTTGACAGTGATTGGAATGGCGATTCTCTTTGTCCTTCCTGTGGCTATGGTCTTCAATGTAGCTATATGGATACCTATCGTGATTACCATAGGAGTATCTTTAGTTTGTGGAGCCGTCAGTAACAAGCTAAGAGCGCGTTGTCAGGAAATAAGATTAAAATATCGTTCTCTACAGGTATATCGTAGACATTTATTTAATAAACACCCAGATCTGAAACGTTCGACCTTATCTAAGTATCATATAGAGCTTCCTAAAGGGGGATCATTAAAAGAGAAGCTACTGGCGCAATTGCGTCCAGATAAGCATCAAAACTCCTTTGATGGGGGAGCTTCTTTAGATCAAAGTTTAGGTTTAGCTGGGGAAATAAATTCACGTTATCAATGTGAAGCGCTTCTTGGTGTGGATAGGGTTGATAATACGGTTTGGGAAAAACGCCTTACCGATGTGTTGAACGCTAAAGTAGAGTTGTTAAAAAATAATTCTGCCTATGCAGCATTGCGAGGTCTTTCTAACTCAGCCCTGAAAGAATCCGGATTGGATCTACCTTCACTACTTCCCGGGATGAATTTCATAGATCTCGGTAAATCTTTAATGAGCATTTGTGGATTTGGGAATAAAGTTGGTTTGGAGATTCGCCAATCTATCGATCAATATGAGCGTATGTATTCACACAGTAAGACGCTTTCCTCTTGGTTATATGAGGTATCTCCAGCAACACGAGTTTACCTATCTCAGGAACGGCAAACTGTCGATGTTACCTTGGATATGTTCACAAAGCTACAGACGCATATCAATAAAATGCAGTTTGCTGATTGGGTAGTGCATTTTGATAGTTGGCAAAAGGATGTCTGCGCATTCGCTGCGGATCCTACAAATCTTGATGTACATAAAAAAATTGTATCGGCTGCTAACAAGCTCTGCATACATGAGGGTGTGAACCAGGATCGCCAGGTTGTGGTGAGAAATATTCTTATGCAGATTGAGGATGTGATCGCGCAACATCAATCTGGGAATATAGAAAATCTCAATAGAATAAAAACATCTCTTGAGGAATCTATACAGGCAGAATTCAAGGAGATGCGTAAATCTCTCGGAAACAAACATGCAGACTCAGCGAATTTATTGCATGGTGTGGAGAAAGAATTTATTGGTTATCTTGCAAGTCTAGGGGATGTCAAACTTCTATTCGATAAGATCTATAAGTGTATCCAGCTTGGAAAGTTTGTCCGTATGGATATGGAGAAGGCTGTCCAAAGACATCCCGATAATCAACGTATTAGGATTTTAAGTTCTATCGATCAGTTATTAGAATTAGTGAACAGAGATACTTGGGGATCTATATCTGCAAAATCCGTAGAAGAAATTCTCGAAGAAAAAAATGAGATTATACGGGGATTAGAAAGGTCACGCCAGAAGGTCGAACAGTGGAGTGAGAAATACAATCTCTTTAAATCTCAGAAGATGACGCGAATCTTCATGAGTGATTTTTCTGAGGGCTATTCTACAATAGAGTCTGAAATTGATAAATTACAGAAAACACATCATAAAGCCTCTGATGTTAGCGATTTTATAGACGGCTGTCGTAGCTTTTTAGATACTATCTATGGGGCTCTTGGAGGTTCTCAAAATCTTCCTACTAAAGAAGAGATCACGGCATGGTCTGAAGAGTTTAAAGCTCTAATTAGTGAATTAGATAGTGTGCTTCCTGATATTCAGTCTGCGGGGCAAAGAATACAAGCTGAGGGGACTTCAGGGAAGTCCATGTTATTACAGGCGATTACTAGCAGAGAGTCGTCTTTAAAGGCTGCTTCTAAGAAAAAAGAAGCAGAACTTGTAGCTGCGATTAAAGGGAGACGTCCTGGACCTAGGGAAAGTATCGCTACTTTACTCGATGATAGCATTGCGCAGATGCAGGCGCTTCTTGGAGGGATGGCAGATTTAGAGCAGTCCTTAAAAGACCCCAATAACATCGCTGTTGAAGAGGTAGTTCGCTCTTCTGATCATCTATTTTCGATTATGCATGACTCTAAATCTTCTAAACTGGGAGATTTAGAAACGCTATTATCAGCGCGTAGCGAAGGTGTAGCTTCTACAGCGGCTACGGAGTTGGGAGAGGCTGCAGAAAGTGCTGCACAGACAGTGAGTGATACCCAAAAGGTCGGAAAGAATTTCTGGGAAACACGAAATAAAGATTTAGATAGCCTCTTAAAGCAGGTACAGAAAATCGCCAATAAGTGGAATATGGGACAGTCTATTGTGATGTTCATCGCGGGTCTGCTTCTTCTTGTTGTCAGTTTATCCCTACTGTCATTGCAGATGGTATGGTTGCCTGTAGGTCTTAGCGCTCTTGCTCTTATTTTACAGATCCTTCCGATGTTCTTTAATCATGTGATTGAGAAAAAGGTTTTTGATGTACGCGCGGCTTCTCTAGCGAAAGATATGCTTCCTTCAACAAAGATCCTCCCTTCAGAATTGGATAATTCGGATGTTGAGCGTCTTTCTCGGATTCAAGATATCTTGCAGTTGGAGGGTTATGAACAAGCTTGGGCCAGGGGAGTGATTAAGGATATAGATGGTCCCCTTGCGAATAAGAAAGATGATTTCAAAAAAACGATCAAAGATCTTAAAAGCGCATCGAAATCTTTAGATAAGGGTATTAAGAAACGTTTTGGAACTAAGAATCTTCAAAATGTTGTAGAGGGTGAGAAGTCTGCTGAAGTGCTGCAGCCAGCAGCGTCCATTCAACAAGTGGTGCAACCTTCTGATCCTGCTAGAGCTATTGCTATAGCTGCACGTCAACATCATCTGGACCAGCTTATCATAGAGATTGATCGCATAGAGAAAGAGGAGAATAAGATAGTAGACTACCGTCTCCGTTATGGTGTTGAGAAGGCGCGTTATGAGCAGCAATCTGCTTATCGTCATCTGTTGCGAAGGCAATTTGAAGAGGGTAAAGAACAATTTCCAGCTTTAGAGAAGAAGCTCGTTGAGAGCCGGGGAATGGTAGATATATGTGCCCAAGCGCTATCGCAATCTCCTGTTTCAGAAACGGATCCTCAAGAAATCAACAGCAAGCTTGACCTCCTGACTCTGCTGATATTTAAGATCTACAATTCTCAGGATGATGCTGCTGTGCGGGATGCCAAAAATAGCTTTGATGCTTTAGTTAAAGAAGCTGCGAATAGAGGGTATCTCCAAGAACTCCAAGATGCGTTAGAGTTATCCGCCTGTTTAGGAAATAACGATATGAGGTTTGATCAAACCCGTAGGGAGCAGCTTGCTCGTTTACAACCTGCTAGAGCAGCTTCTGTTGGGAGAGTGGAAAGATCTGCAGTTGGTGAGCAAGAGCTTGAGGTACGTAAGAAAGTATTGGACGTCTTAGGTATAGGTTACATTTCCCCATTCCTAGAGTTCTCTTCATCCACTATTTATGGTAAGGGAAGTTCGGCGGTTCAAGAAGCCCTAAAAGAACTGCAACTTCTCAAAGTGAAAATAGATTCTGGAGATGAGATTTCTCCTGAGGAATATAAGAAGGCAAAAAGATCTCTTTCCTCTTACTTAGGTTTAGAAAGAAAGCTATCCCCATTAGCTTACGGAAGGGTATTGGGAGATGAAAACTTTGTTAAAAGCGCACAAATGATGAGAGAAAAACACTCTCTTCAAGAGATTGTTGGTCTCAATACTGCTATCGGTCGCCACGAGTTATGTTCCCTAGCAATAAAACGTATTGATAAATGGATAACGCAGAGAGTAAATAGGGGAGAAAATCGCAATCTGGTTGCTAATGTATTAGAGAGTCTCCGTGCCTGTGATAGTTCTGGCTCCTCCGCTAACCAAGAGAAGATCCGCGAGTTTTATGGCAAACTCGTCAAGCTTCCTAAGTATGTTTTAATACGTATCATAAAGGATTTCAGAGTTCAATCCCTATTGGTTACTCAAAAGATACAAGACATTAAAGAACTACAGAAGCAATTTATCAAAGCCTCCTGCGTAGTTGAAAATAGAGAGAGGATACTCGCTGAAACTCGTGCAGGTTGTGAAGAAGAGCTCAGAAATCTATCTGAGCTACTTGCAAGGCTACAGTTAAGTAAACAGGAGTTAATTGCAGAAAGGGACGCCATTCGTAATAAGTTATTCTCTGATGAGATTGACGATTAGATAGGAAAGCGAGTCTACTGTATCTGGAAAGCCAGAAATTTTCAGATACAGTATTCCCTTAATCTACTTTCTCAGCGGCAAAGATCCGCAAGAGATACGAAATAAGTTCATGTAATTTGAACTTATGAGTTCTATAACCGATGTAGCAATCAGGACGGATAATAAATAACGAGTCCGGATTTGCATGATAAAGATTAGCAATCTTTTGTTCTTTAGTAACAATGACCTCTAACCATTCCCCGTATTCTTCTTTGAGAGCCTGTTCTAGGTCGTTACGTTCCTTAAAGAAGATCAGAAGGTGCTTGGTGCTCTTCAAACCATCTAATAAATAACTCCCATTATCCAGCTGCGCATTAATAGCACGCATTCCAGGGTCAGGACCAAGAATTTCTTTATCTTGAGAAGACATCTTAATAATATCACTATTTTGATATTTCAATGCCTTGTGAGGGGGATAATAATACTCTCCTCCAAAAACATCCAGTTGACGGCAGCCCTTTAAGAAATAATACATAAGGGCGGGGGCATAAGGATTGGAGAATAATAGATTTTTAGCGCGTCTTTGCCTGTTCTCGCTAAAATGGGGAAGAATATTCCCACTTTCATGTTCTTTAGCGGTTATGAGGTGTTTTGACGCAGCCTTTTTTAAAACAGGGATAAGCTTCCATGTTAAGTTGAAGGCCGCATGGATATTCGAATTTATTCCCGTAAGGTAAGAGAAAGCCAAGTTGTTGGCTAGGCTACCAACAAATAGGAAGTTGTTATGGTCCGTAGGATACTGATGAAACACGGATTTTATATGATAATGCTCATCAGCAACAGCAAGATTATAATTATAGAGAAGCTTTTGCTTATGCTTGATTGATAGTGGATAGGAGGTATTAGTTAAACAAAGCTGCTTGGACCCTTTCTCATGGTTGTAAAATACAAAATTTAAGAAGCTTTTTGAGCTAGGAACAAGATGGATGTGACTTTCTTCAAAAGGCTCACCTTCATCACAGTCAACAAATAGAACTTCTTTTGCCTGTTTGCGTGGTTTTAGTTGGGTTTTAAAGAGGTCACGAATATCAGGATCGGCATCAGCTTCAGCAGCAATTACCCACTTAGGATTATAAATTTCTCGATTTTCGAAATTTTGTGATGTCTTAGTACTCTCAATAAAGATGCTATTGTCTACCAAAGTAATGGGACGCGTACCCCAATCAATGGTTCCCCCTTGTTCTTCAAACTTATGAATAAGGTGTTTGGTTAGCTCTTGATAGGAGGTGGATAAAGAAAAAGGGAAACGAGACTCTGACGCTTGATTGAATTTAAATAAGACTGTGCGTTTCTTCCAGTGATAACGAGCACCAAAGAGCTTATGACATTTCTCTATGAAATTATCCAATAAGCCTGCGTTATCTAGTAATTCTAAAGAAGAACAAGACAAAACAACAGGCAGCTCCCTACAGTCTATAAAACCAGGATCGTCTGGAGAATCTCGATGGTCTATAACTTTTGCAAGGATGCCATGCTGAATTAGCATGTTTGCTAAAATGAGACCCGTGGGGTTTGCACCTATGACTAATACATCTGTCATATCGATCTCTATAAGTAGAAGACACGAACAAACCTAGTATAGGGAAAAAGATCTGATGAATCAAGTAGGTAATGATTTGAAAAAGCTTGTTAACCCGTTTCTTCCCAAGAGGTGTTTTTAGATCTACAGACCAGATCGCGAGCGTTTTTATAAATTAGATAGAAAATGCTCAACAATGTCGTCAATGATCACGGTTAGGTGCGGTGAGGATCCAAGATTATGGTCAGTATCTTCATAGGTTTTGAATTCTGTATTTCCTGGGGCCGTATTTTTAAATAAATCTCTCTGGGTTAGTGAAACCAAATTATCCTCGAGACCTTGTAGATGTAAAACAGGAATTTTCGTAGGCAGAGAGTTTAAAACAATATGATCCTGAAGGGAGAGAAAATCTCCAACATCCTCTTCACATACCACTAGGGGAGCAGGGCCAAATCCAAAATCTTTTCCAAGATTCCCCACAATAGAAGAGTTGTTCTTCACAGCTTCGTACATCTCTTTAAATAGAATCGCGCCATCAGCAACCGGTGCCCAAATACTTATAGCTTTAATCTGAAATTCTTTTGGATGATAGAAGCGTGCTAAATGAAATGCTGTATGGCATCCTAAAGAGAAACCTGCAAGACCTAAGCGATTCTGATCGATTTCAGGATATTGCAATACGTAATTAAGAATGTCTTCGCCATTCTTTAAATAGGTGCCAATAGGCACTTCGGTAGTAATGCCTTCGCTATTGCCGCACCCAGCCATATCAAAGCGTACACTAGCAATGCCTACTTGAGCTAAAGTGCGTGCAATTTTCCTATAAGATCCTGTTAAGCCGCCAACGGCACTACCCCTGAATCCATGCAATAGGATAACCATGGGATAACCATCTTCCGGCATAGGAGTTGTTGGTAAGTGTAAAGTGCCTACAAGATTGTGTTCTCCACTTTGTATGTTGACCGCTCGACAAATTTCATTTTTCGGAGTCTTTGTTTTATTGATGACAAGTAAGGAGTCGGGGATTTCTGGGAATCCGGGGATTTTAATGGCTTCCGCTTGCGGTGCATTTGCTATTATGAAAAATAAAGAAATAAATGCGGATAATTTGCGCATTTTAACTAACATGGAAAACAACCTAAATAAAAGATAATTAAAGTAGGGTTTTATATTTTTTTTGTCAATGGGGCGGGGAAGGAAAAGCGGGGCAAGATTATAGCACAAGTTGTGTTTTTATAAAATTTTTTAATCTTTTGCGCTCGACGAATAGAAGATTCTTGTTTTTTCATCAAGTGAACGATACACTAGCCTCTATTTTGTTTTAAAAAGACTCTTTGTCAGGATATTATGCGGTACGATCCTAGTTTGATAGAAAAAAAATGGCAGGAATTTTGGAAGGAGCACAAAAGCTTCGAGGCAGATGAGGCCAGTGATAAACCTAAATATTATGTATTAGATATGTTCCCCTATCCTTCTGGAGCAGGGTTGCATGTCGGTCATTTGATAGGTTATACCGCTACAGATATCGTAGCCCGCTATAAAAGAGCTAAAGGATATGCAGTTTTACATCCCATGGGTTGGGATAGTTTCGGATTGCCTGCAGAACAGTATGCTGTGAGGACGGGTACACATCCTAGAGAAACGACACAAAAGAATATAGAAAATTTTAGAAAGCAACTTTCTGCTATGGGCTTTTCCTATGATGAGGGTAGGGAATTTGCTACTAGTGATCCCGATTACTATCGTTGGACGCAAAAGCTATTCCTTTTTCTTTATGAGAAGGGCCTTGCCTATATGGCGGACATGGCGGTCAATTATTGCCCAGAGCTTGGGACGGTTTTATCTAATGAAGAAGTAGAAAATGGTTTGTCTGTGGAAGGAGGCTATCCCGTAGAGCGTAGAATGTTGCGCCAGTGGATTTTGCGTATTACAGCATACTCCGATCAGCTTTTGGAGGGTCTAGAAGATCTCGATTGGCCAGAAAATGTTAAACAGCTTCAGAGAAATTGGATAGGTAAGTCAGAAGGGGCTCTTGTTCGTTTCGAAGTAAATAATGAGAGATTTTTAGAAGTATTTACAACCCGTCCCGACACTATAGGTGGCGTATCGTTTTTAGTGGTTGCTCCCGAGCATCCCGAAGTGAATCGATTGATTTCTGAGAATCAACGTGAAGCTGTAGAGAGCTATATCCGTGCTGCTCAAAGTAAAAGTGAAAGGGATCGCATAAGTGAGACTAAGGTAAAAACCGGAGTATTTACAGGAACCTATGCTAAGCATCCTGTAACCGGTGCAGATATTCCTATTTGGATTTCAGATTATGTCATCTTAGGTTATGGCTCTGGAGTTGTTATGGGTGTTCCTGCTCATGATGAAAGAGATAGAGAATTTGCAGAAGCTTTCTCTTTACCTATTTATGAAGTTCTCGATAAAGATGAGTGCTGTATTCATAGTAACCACGGAGATTTTCTTTTAGACGGTCTTGCAGGCCAAGAAGCTCGTGACTATGTGATTGCTTATTTACAAAAGAAAAATTTAGGAGAGGCTAAGGTTGCGTATAAACTACGTGACTGGCTGTTTTCTCGCCAAAGATATTGGGGAGAGCCGATTCCTATTATTCACTTTGAAGATGGCACCTGCCGTCCTTTGGAAGACGATGAACTTCCTTTACTGCCTCCTGAAATTCAGGACTACCGTCCAGAAGGTTTCGGTCAAGGACCTTTGGCAAAGGTAAAAGAGTGGGTGGATATTCATGATACAAAGACCAACCGTCGAGGAAGACGGGAAACGCATACGATGCCGCAATGGGCAGGATCCTGTTGGTATTACTTACGTTTTTGTGATGCGCACAATTCTCAAGCTCCCTGGTCTAATGAAAATGAAAGGTATTGGATGCCTGTAGATTTATATATTGGGGGCGCAGAACACGCAGTTTTACATCTGTTGTATTCGCGTTTTTGGCATCGAGTATTTTATGAAGCTGGTATGGTTTCTACTGCAGAGCCGTTTAAAAAACTGATAAATCAAGGTTTAGTTCTAGCGACTTCTTATCGAATTCCTGGTAAGGGTTATGTTTATCCTGAAGATGCTCGTGAAGATAATGGTGTATGGATGAGTGCTTCTGGAGAAGAATTAGAAGTGCGTCAGGAAAAAATGTCTAAATCTAAGCTCAATGGAGTAGATCCTCAGATTCTTATCGATGAATTTGGTGCAGATGCATTGCGTATGTATGCAATGTTTTCAGGACCCTTAGATAAGAATAAGCTTTGGTCTAATCAAGGTGTTTCTGGCTGCAGACGCTTTCTCAATCGTTTCTACGAAATGGCGACATCAGCTTCTGTTCAGGATGTAGATGATCCTAAAGGGATGGCTTTAGCACATAGATTGGTTCACCGTGTTGGTGAAGATATTGAAAAAATGTCTTTAAACACCATTCCATCCTCTTTCATGGAATTCATAAATGAATTTGTGAAACTTGATATTTATCCTAGATCAGCTTTAGCTATGGTTGTACAAGCTTTAGCTCCTATAGCACCGCACATTAGTGAGGAGCTATGGACAGTCTTGGGTTATGCTCCTGGTATAGATGCTGCGGGGTGGCCAAAAGTAGATCCTAAATATTTAGAAGACACTTCAGTGACATTTGTCATACAGGTAAATGGGAAACTGCGTGCTCGTTTAGATATGGATAAAGCGACTTCTAAGGAAGATGTCTTGTCTTTGGCAAGAGAAGCGGTCGCTAAATATCTAGAAGGTAAAGAGGTTAAAAAGGAAGTTTTTGTTCCTAATAGATTGGTGAATTTCGTTCTATGATCAAACAGCGGCTTACTAAGCTACGTACTTTTCTATATGATTGTTTTTTAATTTTTGCATTTGCAGTAGCGCTTCCTAAGATTCTTTATAAAAGATTCGTTCATGGGAAGTATAAAAAGTCATTGAAAATTCGCTTTGGTTTAGAGAAACCTCAAGTTTCTGGAAAAGGTCCTGTAGTTTGGTTTCACGGCGCTTCTGTAGGGGAGGTAGCTCTCCTTGTTCCTTTGGTGCAGCGATTCATGAAAGACTACCCGCAGTGGCATTGTGTTGTCACTGCCTGTACTGAAGCTGGAAATGAGACTGCAGAAAGATTATTTGGCCCCATGGGAGCTACAACTTTCATTTTGCCTTTAGATTTAAGTTTGATTATTAAACCTGTTGTTAGAGCTATCTCACCCTCTTTACTTGTATTTTCCGAAGGAGATTGTTGGTTAAACCTTCTTGAAGAGGCAAAAAGGTTAGGGGCTACGGCAATCGTCATTAATGGGAAGCTTTCTGTAAACTCTTGCAAATGGTTCACAGTTTTAAAGCGTTTTGGCAGGAACTATTTTTCTCCTATAGATGGATTTTTACTTCAAGATGATCAACATAAGGCACGTTTTTTACGTCTTGGTGTTGATGAAAAGAAGATAGAGGTCACAGGAAATATCAAAACCTATACGGAAATCTCTTCTGAAAATAACCAGCGCAATTACTGGAGAGAAAAACTTCAACTATCCCAAGATACAGAATTGCTTGTTTTAGGTTCTATACATCCTAAAGATATTGATGCTTGGATTCCTTTAATGCGTCAACTTCGTCATAGAAATATTAAAGTGCTTTGGGTTCCTCGTCATATCGAGAGATCTAAAGAGTTAGAAAATTTATTATTAAAAGAAAATATTTCTTATGGATTGTGGAGCCAAGAGGTCACATTTGATAAACACGATGCGATTATTGTTGATGCTATTGGTTGGTTAAAACAGCTATATTTTGCTGCTGATCTTGCTTTTGTCGGTGGTACATTTGATGATAAGGTTGGAGGGCATAATCTTTTAGAGCCTCTGCAATGTGGCGTCCCATTGATTTTTGGTCCCTGTATTACATCTCAATCCGATTTAGCCCAACGTCTATTATCCCTAGGCGCAGGTTGTCGTGTAGATGAGAAAAATATGTTAGAGATCGTGACCTCTTTACTTGATCATCCTGAAGAAAGAATGGTTTATGTTCAGAAGGGAAAAGCGTTCCTATATGAAGAAAGAGCAGCTTTTGATCGTACCTGGGAATCTTTTAAGAGATATATTCCTTGTGCAAAAATGTGAGATTTTGCTAAATTGTTTTCTTATCGCGGGATAGAGTAGTGGTCATCTCGTTGGGCTCATAACCCAAAGGTCGGAGGTTCGAATCCTTCTCCCGCTATTAAATTTACCATCTAGTGTGGCGGTATAGCTCAGATGGTTAGAGCAGCAGAATCATAATCTGCGAGTCGTTGGTTCAAGTCCGACTACCGCTATTTTCTTCTATAAGCATCTTTTTAGAAAGTAGTTTTTTGAGTAGCCAGCTATGTTGCCTTAAAGGGTGCTTATTTTTCCTACTCTCTATTTCCCCACAATAATGTTAATGGTCTTTGATCTAATAGGCGTTCCTCGCCAAAGTATTGCAATGGTCCGGGGAAACAATAAAGATCTTTCATTAAGCATGCATCGCTTTGATTTAATAGATACTGGACTTCGGGAGCATGAGGGTTAACAGAGTCAGTTTTAATGACCGGTGTATCTTCTCCTAAACGATGTTCTAGTTGCATCATTTTATATAGAGGTGTAGCTCCGCCAATCCATTCACTATAGGAACGAGCAAGGTTATTGATGGTTACCATATAGCCGGTACGTTGTCTGACGAGGAAAAGAGCGGAAACGATACCCAGGGCTAAACCATAATTGGCATCGAAATTTGAAGGAAATCCTGCACGAGATTCGTAACCAAAAAAGTGATTCACGGGTTGGAATTCCATTTTTGGTTCTATTTTTTGGATTTCTTTTTTTATCAATGCAGCTAGGAGTTCTTCGGTAGCAATTTTAGATACACGCACATTTCCATAAGAATCTCGAGCAATCAGTAGTTGATGAGCAATTTCTATAGGTAGAGAAGACAATGTCTTCAGAGATTCTGGAGAGAGTTTGCTCTGTACATTATCTAAATTCAGATTGTTGTCTAATAATAAGACATTCAGCTCATTGACGAGCTTTCTTGTATCGAATACATGTTCAATTAAGCCTTCAGGAATGAGTATCGTGCTATAATTTTTCCCAGACCTGTAGCGGTTTACTAAACCCATAGCGATATGTTCGCTAAGCTTTTGTAGAGAAATCTTCCTCATGGCGATATGTTCGCTAATGAGAGTAACGTTAGGTAGGGTCTGCAAACCACATTCTAAAGTTGTATATGAAGCTTTTTGTCCCATAAGACGGACAAAATGGTGGTACTTCTTTATGGATAAAGTATCTTTTTCTAAATTCCCGATCATTTCTGAGTAGATGCGGCAGGAAGTATGGAAGCCTAGGGGCGTTTCAATCCAGAAGTTTTTGAGATCACCATCAATGGTTTTAGGGACACCTACAATCGGGATAGTGCAGTTATGCTTAAGGAAATATTCCGCAAGCATTGCTGTATCCGTATTAGAATTATTCCCTCCTATGATGAGTAAGCCGTCAAGCTTAAGCTTTTTCACAGTAGTGAGAATCGTACTTTTTTGTTCTTTGGTTTTTATTTTCTCCTTACTTGAAGAGAGCATGTCAAAACCACCGACATTGTAATAATCATAAATTACAGAAATATCTAGATCTTTATACAATCCACGTGTTAGCCCTAAAGGACCTTGGATAAATCCATAGAGCTTTGTTTTAGGATTAAAAGCGCGTAGGCCTTCAAAGAGTCCTATAACTACATTATGGCCTCCAGGAGCTTGCCCTCCAGAAAGTAAAACGCCAATTTTCAAAGGTTGTGAAGGTGTGGCTTCTCCTTTTTCAATAGTTACTTCAGGAATAGAGCATAAATTAGGAATATGTTCTTGAAGGTTTTTAGGAATCGCAGGAGGCTCTGTAGAGTCTACAATATGTAGTGATGTGATACCGTTTAAGAAACTTAGTGTTTCTGGACGATAATGCAAACGCTGCAATTCGAAGTAACTTTTATTTACAGAGAGAAGCTCCATAGGTAATTCCTAGGGAATGAGTTGATGTTTTAACCATTGTACAAGTTCTGATAACATAGAGCAAGACAGAGGTACATGGTGTCCTACATTTGGATACGTGCGCATTTCAAAGGGATTGGGTTTCTGGCTCATAGCTGTAGCAAAGATCTTTTGGTGATGTAGAGATACTGTAGTATCGTCTTCTCCTTGCATATGTAGGATAGATAGAGAATCAGAAAATTTAGGGACTTCTTTAGTGACATCCATTTGGATAAATTGTGAGCAGAACGTTTTATTTATGGGCATCCCTGCATAGAGAATATCTTCTGAGGCTGGAGCGTGGGCAAGGATAGTATTGGGGATATTGATGGCTTCTTGTAGCCATATAGCACCTTGAATTGTTGGTGCCCATACAGCAAGGCTCTTTACATATGGCAAAGTAGGCATATTTAATAGAGCTAAAGTAGCTCCTAAGGAAGAACCAAAAATAGCGATATTTTTTGTATCAATAGTATTTAAGCCATAACCATATGAAACAATTTCATTTGCGCTATTGATATAATCGCTAAAGGAGAAGTCGTAAAGGGAGCCTTCTGAATCGCCATGCCCAGGAAGATCAACACGTAAAGCAGCAATGCCACATTGTGTAAGGTTTTCAGCAAGCTGTACATGAGTACGTTTAGAACCAATTTTATTTGAGGCTAAGCCGTGAAGGATAATCACTAAAGGATAGGGAGTACAAGCTTGCACAGGTGTGTGAAGAACACCGAATGTTGTGATGTTATTCAGAATATTAAATTTTATAACATGGCGTTGTTCATGTTTGTGGCATGTAGTGCTCATTTGGTTCCATTTCTCCTAAGCTTACGGGAGGCTTTTATCATGTTTTAATTCTTTAAGAAGAATTCGTCGAGAAGAAAGTCTAATCCTTATCTCTTAATTTTAGCGATTTAAGAGGGGGAAGATTAGTAATCGCAATCAGGAATTTCCATACAAATTGAGCATCTTTTTTGCCATTCATTATGGTTAAGGAGTAGGGTTAGTGGAGGGAAATGATCAGAATGAGCGTTTGGTGGTGTATCAATTTGCAATGGTCCTAAGAAGCGATAGGAGTCTTCAAGAGCCCAAATTTTTCTGTATAATTTAAACTTAACGAAAGCTGGGCTGCTTATATCGATTAAGCTCTTTTTTATTAGAGGTCTTATAGTTCCATCTGAATTTTTCTTTGTTGTAAACATTTTCACGATAGGCATGGCGCGTAGCCGCCACTTATCTACAATATTGATTAGCGATTCAATAACTGTGAGGTAACCGTTACAACGATTCAGTGTGAGCACTCCCGCGCCATAGCCGAGAGCGTAGCTATAAGTATTATCGAATTTTGTCGGTAAGCACGATCTCCCTTCATAACCTAAGAAATGGGAAATTGCATTAAAGGGAACATTTTTGAAATGCTTTTTTAAATGATTATCTACAAGGTGGATAAGAAGTTTGTCTACGCTAATTTTAGATACATAGACATTTCCGTGAGCATCTCTGTCATTAAGAAGCTGGTTAGCAATAGCCTCAGGGAAGCTATTTAATAGTTTTTGAGATTCTCGAGATAGCGATGAGAATTTATCAGCATTTTCAGGAAGCCTTTCGATTTCTTTAACAAGATTATTAATCTCAGGAATAAATTCGATAATACCTTCAGGAATAAGAATGATGCCGTAGTATTTTCCCATAGCGGCTCTATCTGCAATGATCGAGCATACCTTATGGATAATAGTTTTTAGAGGCACATTCTTTTCTGCGATTTCTTCGCCTATAAGGGTGATATTGGGATGGGTTTGTAGCGTGCACTCTAAAGCAATATGAGATGCGGATCGGCCCATAAGTTTTATGAAGTGGTAATGGGCTTTACAAGATAGTGTATCTCTTGAGATATTGCTAATAATTGAAGAGTAGAACTTTGTCGCTGAATCAAATCCAAAAGTCAGGTCTAAAAATAAGTGTTGGAGATCTCCATCAATAGTTTTAGGGACGCCAACAACGCATGTTTTAGGATGGTGTTGAGAAAAATATTCCGCGAGGATGGCAGTTGCTGTATTTGAACCATCTCCGCCAATGATGACTAAGCCATCAAGATTTAAAGCTTTCACTGTTTTTAAGCATGCAGCTTTATTTTCTTCGGTAATGATATTTGTTCTCCCTGTCCCTATACAATTGAACCCTCCAGAATTTCTAAAGCATTCCATAAACTCTTCGGTAATTTCTACCGTATTATTATTAAGGATGCCCTGACCGTTATCTAAAAATCCTATTAAGGAGCTATCAGGATGGATTTTTTTTAAGCTATGCAATAGTCCCCAAATGACATTATGCCCACCAGGAGCGGGGCCTCCAGATAGCATAACACCGACTTTTAATGGTTGTAGAGTTGGTAGAGTTCCTGAGGTGAATTTTAGATAAGGGCTGTCATAGGTATTTGGGAAAAGCTTAGCAACATCCGCATCAAATTTAGGAGAAAAACGTTGATCACTAGTAGCAACTAAAGAGGGAAATTTTTGTAGTTCTCTAGGCAGGGGAGGCGTGCCTGGAATAATTACACCATTGAGATCGCTAGAGTTCGGATGCATAACAATTAATGGACGGTTATTTTTGTAAGTTAGCTGTGTTTTTCTTTATCAACAATGAGAAAACCTTCTGGCAGAAGGTTGTATTCTCGTTGTTAAGGGAGATTCGGTTTAGAAAAGACCAAGGAGTTTCCACCATAGGGTGCCAATGCCGATCCAAATGGCGATATTTACAATACTCAGGATGAAACCGGATCTCCACCAATCTTTAATTGAAACGAGTTGAGAGCCAAAGTACAGGGGAGCAGGTCCTGAACCGTAGTGGGTGAGGCCACCAAATAGGTTACTTGAAAAAGCGAATACTAAGCAGGCAAAAATCGGGTTTGTTCCTAGGGATATAGAAACAGCTAGGAATACCGGGAACATCGCTCCGATATGCGCTGTGTTACTTGCGAATAAGTAGTGCGAGTAGAAGTATATCAGGAAGAGGATGGGGAACCCTACTTTCCAAGATAATCCTGCGACTCCCGCAGCTACGGAATTACCAATTAGAGGAATAAAGCCAAACTGGTTTAGGAATGATGCCATCATGATAAGAGCACCAAACCAAATAAAAGTTTCCCAGGCGGTGGTATTGGCCATAACATCTTTATGCCAATCTAAAATATTTGTAAGAATGAGTAGGGATAAGCCAATTAATGCTGCTGTTGTCGCTGAGATTCTTAAAAGGTCTCCAAATGTCCATAAGACAACAAGAAGAATGAAAATCATTAAGATAATCTTTTCACCTTTTTTCAAAGGTCCCATTTCTTTAAGACGTAATTTTGCTGAGCGGATGGCTTCTTCACAGGAGGTAATTGTTGGTGGATAGAACTTATAAAGTACTATAGGCATGAGGACTAAGCTAAGCAATCCAGGAATTATCGCGGCTTTTGCCCATAGTGCCCAAGTTAAAGAGATTCCTGCATTACTTGCTAAAGCTGCTAATAGAGGGTTTCCCGCCATAGCTGTAAGGAACATTGCGCTGGTAATTACAGAACTTTGGTATGCGACTTTAATTAAGAAAGATCCGATTAGGCTCTCTGTACCTTTTTCCGAAGAACTTCCGAAGGATTCTGATAATCCCATAACGACAGGATAGAGAATACCTCCAGAACGTGCTGTCACGCTAGGAATAGCGGGAGCGAGTAGAAAATCTGTGATGACTAAACCGTAGCTTAATCCTAGAGGGTTTTGCCCTAAGACGCTTACGAAAAAATAAGCAACGCGTTCTCCAAGTCCTGTTTTAATAATACCTTTTGCTATGGAAAAGGATAGGAAGACCAACCAGGCTATCGGCTCATGAAATCCTGACAACCCTTGTTCCAGGGTTAAGGTGCGTGTAAGTAACAGTATAGAAATCCCAATAATGACTATGGCTCCCATAGGCACGGGTTGTAGGATAATCCCTAAAATTGTCGTTGTGAATACAGCGAATAGATGCCAGGCTTCGGGAGTTATTGCTTCCGGGTGAGGACAGAACCATATACCTAAGAGTACGAGAGTAAGGAATAAAAGAGATAGGAAACGTTTTTGTTTATTCACTTGGGACCTCTTTGCGTTGTGGTCTGTTGGAAAAATCCCTTTAGGATTAAGGCTCTATAGGAAAATCTTCGAGCCATTTTTCCATTTCTTCTAGGGTGTCGTTAATGAGTTCTGGAGAGGATAGAAGTTCTTGAAGGCAGGACTCAATAGTTTCTTCATTTATGATATTCGTTACATCTTCCATGCTAATGAAAGTTACATCTACGAGGCCAGCATTAAAAGCTTTGCTAATCGGGTAGAATAATTCTCCGGGATATAGCGCACATATGGCAGCTATGAGACTATCCCAAGCAAAAGAAGGGCTTTTTTCTAATCTATAGTTTAGTAATTCTCCAAAATAACGCACAGTGGCATCTCTGGAGATTTTTTTTATTCCTACAAGGTGGACAAGACTGGAAATTCCTGCAGCTTTTACGTAAGGGTTAATACCAGGAGTTTCTATAAGCTCTTTAATCAAAGATTCATCATCACAGACACTAGCGAGAATTCTTGGAAGATCTTCGGTAAGAACATCGCCAGCGACAGCGTGAGGGGTGTCGTCAGTATAGGAAAAAAGTTTGATAATGAGTGGAAGCGCTCGAGTTTCTCGAAACTGCGCTAACAAGTACATAGCGTAGAGATGTCCTTGATAGCTACCATCGTTGATTAATTCTGGTACACGCTCCGTAGCGTCTTCAAGAATTTGAAGCAGATAAGGAGTGATTTGCGTATGTTTGACGATAGCAGCTTCTATAGCTTCTCTGGGAAGTATTCCCTCATCGTAAGCGAGGTCTTCCAAGATGTGAGAAATTTCCATCGTCAATGACGCTCCATTTCAAGGGCTATTAGTTTGATTCGTAGCATGCTCAACTTCTTCCTGTCAACGATTTACACATCACGCCTAAAGCGCTCAACAATGATTTTCCTATGTTATTGAGAGACAATTCTCTAGGCGGTGTATATGACTTATTTTATCTTTGTAATTGTTGTTTCACAATCACGCAGTTTTAGACAAATCGTGAGATGAGTATGCATCGCAGTATACATAACTCTTCACATACTACAAAGAACTTTAGGTGTTCACTTCAGGTCTAATTTTTTTTTGTTTAGTTTAAACAAGTACTTTCTCTTGAGGTGTATAGGTGGGATAACATTCGGTATCTTCTAGAGAAAATAGCGGAATAGCATCAAGAAGCTCTTGGGTTTTTTTATGTTTAGGATCTAGGAAGATTTTTTCTCTAGGACCATATTCTACAAGAGATCCTTTGTCCAGGACAGCAATCGTATCGGCAATATAATAAGCTGCTGACATGTCATGTGTAATGAAGAGTAGAGTGCTTTCACATTCCTGTTTTATTGTTTGGAAAAGCTCTAGGATGAGTGATTGATTAAGAGTGTCAAGGGCTGATATAGGTTCGTCGCAAATAAGGAGATCAGGTTCACATACTAAAGCTTTTGCAATGGCTACACGTTGTTTTTGTCCCCCGCTAAGCTTATGAGGTTTTAAGCGTAGTACGGATAGCGGTAGATTAACGAGTTGTAAAACACGTTGGATTTTTTCTTTTTGTTTTTCTTTAGAGTAGGTGCCTATGATATGCAGGGGCTCTGAAATGAGATCTTCGATACTCATAGTAGGATTTAAACTTGAGTGCACGTCTTGCCAGACAATCTGTACTGTTTTTGCTTTTGGTGTTTTAGGATCAACATGAAAGGTAATCGTTCCTTGATTTGGTCGCATTAATCCTAAAATAGCCAGAGCTAATGAAGACTTCCCTGATCCGCTCGCACCAACAATTGTCAGGCATTCTCCCTTTTTCAATTGAAGGTTGATGTTATTGAGAATAACTTGTTTTCTAATAGCAAGGGATAAATTGTTTATAGTTACTAAATTACTCATGAATTGTCTGTAAGGTATCTGTATTTCTTAAAGTAGCAAGCTTCGCTTTTAAAATAGGCGAAGAGGAGGCTGTCAGAGGGATTTTCGATACAGCCTTTAAAAGACGCTTGGTATAAGGATGCTGTGGAGAAGAAAAAATTTCTTTTACGCTTCCTGTTTCTATAAGTTGGCCATCTTTAATAATCGCAATATCATCACAGAGTTCTGTTACTAAGGCGAGATTGTGAGTAACTAACAACATTGCTGTATTATTTTCCTTATGGACCTTACGAAGTATGCGCAATACTTGAGCTTGTGATACGGAATCTAGAGCTGTTGTAGGTTCATCAGCAAGAATAAGTTCTGGAGAGCTTGCTAAAGATATCGCGATTACCGTACGTTGACGCATGCCCCCACTTAATTCAAAAGGATAGAGATGAAAACAGCGTTCTGGATTCGGTATACGTACGCTTGTTAATAGTTCTATAGCTTTTGTATAAGCTTCTTTTTTTGTTAGGGGAGTATGTTGTCGTAAGGTTTCTACAATTTGCGCCCCTATACGCATAGATGGGGTGAGGGATCCCATAGCATTTTGCAATACCGTAGCGATTTTTCTTCCGCGGATCTTTTGGAAATTTTTATAAGACATGGTCTTTAAGTCCTGATCTTCAAAGAAGATATTTCCTTCTATAATTTCACAATTATCTGGAAGGAAACCAAGAATCGCCTTAGTAATTGTTGTTTTTCCCGAACCATTCTCTCCAACTAAAGCTAGGCCATGGCGTTTTTTGATTGTAAGGCTAAGATTGTCTATCAGCAATTTACGTGGATTATTTGATGCTATCGTTAGATTTTGTATGTTGAGCAAGGTATCAGGCATGAGAGTTTTCCTCTATGAATAGAGCTTTTGCTCCCTCACCAATAAGATTAAAGCTTATTGAGAGTGTAATCATGAAAAATGATGGAATGAAAAACAACCAAGGATAGTAGTCAATAGCGTTAATCCCTTCTTTTACTAATGTTCCTAGACTGGCTTGTGGAGGCTGAATCCCTAAGCCTAAAAAGCTAATAAAGGCTTCTGTATATATCGCTCCGGGAATAGTAAAAATGAGCGTAGAGATAATCGGTGTAAGTGTATTGGGAAGAAGATGCTTTCTAAGAATATGAAAAGTAGATGCGTTCATAGTCTTTGCAGAAAGTACAAACTCTTTATTTTCTAATAATAAGAATTGCCCGTAGATAATGCGTGCTATGGGGATCCATCCTGTAAGCGTCATCGCAAGAATCAAGGGAAGAATCCCATGATCAAAGATAACAAGAAGAAGAATGATTACAGGGATTCTAGGAATAGAAAATAGGATTTCTGTAATCCGCATCATCAGGAAAGCGACTTTTTTCCCTGCGGATAGCGCTATTGTAGACCAAAGAAGGCCTACAAAGACATCAATAAGGGTTGCTGTTACTGCAATCAGTAACGATAGGCGAATACCTTGAACCGTTCTAGCGAGCATACAACGTCCTAGAGAATCGGTTCCAAAAGGAAACATTTTCCCTGGTTGGGATAAGGTATGTTCTAAAGATGTCTGTTCGTAATTAGGGTAAATCCATGGAAGGAGAACAGCACTTAGGATTAAGGTTCCTAGTATGGAGATGCCTACCATAAACATGGTATTTCCTTTCATACGTTGCCATAGAGTGGGGTGAGAAGATTTTAAAGGAATATCCATGAAGTTTTTTTTGAGCACCTTATTTGTTTCTTTTAGTTTTATTTTATTGGTCACCTAAGTTCTATGGATTTTGCTCGAAATGCTTGTTTTCCTGAGAAAAGTTTATTTTCTGTTCAGCTTCTTTGTAAGAATAACGAAGCTGAGGATCTATCATTGCTTGTATAAGATCCGACAATAGGGAGGCTAGCATAAAGAAAGCTCCGTAAAATACGGATAATCCTAGTGTTACTGGATAATCCCTCTGTTTAATACTGCAGACGAACCATTTCCCTAAACCAGGAATGCAGAAAATATTTTCTATCGCAAAAGTTCCTGTCATGACTGTAGTTACAAGAAAGGCAGCATAGGAAATGGTAGGGAATACCGCATAGGGGAGAATATGTCTCAATATAACTTTTATTGGCGAGAGCCCTTTAGCGTAAGCAAGTAGCACGTAGTCTTTGTTTAAGACTGAAGATACTGAGGAAAACGTTAGCTGGGTGATGAATGCCATCGGAGTGATTGCTAAAGCTAGGGAGGGCAAAATTGTATGGGAGAAATTCCCCCAACAGGCTATCGGGAAAATCGGTATCTTCACTGCAAAAACGTATTGCAGCATAGTTGCAAGGACAAAGGCAGGAATGGAAATTTGTAAAATAGAAGAAAGAAGGATATAGCGTCCCTGCTTCTTCTTTCTTAATGCTGCTAGTGTTCCTAATGAGATGCCTCCGAAGATAGAAAGAACAAGGCTTTCAAGTCCAAGAATTGCTGATGCAGGAAATGCTGTAGTGATAATACTTGTTACACTGCGGTCTTTATAAACAAGGGAGTTTCCAAAATCTAAGGTTACCAAAGATTTTAAGTATTGAATATACTGTTGGTATAGGGGCTTGTTTAATCCGTAACGAGCCTTAAGAATTTGTAAAGTTTCTTGGGATAAAGTATTGCTACCTTCGTCATTAAACGGATCTCCTGGAATGGTTTTCATCACCAGGAAAGTTAAGGTTAGGACGATCCATAAAGAAAGCAAGTTAAATACTAAGCGCTTCTTTATATAACGAAACATTACCTACACCTTAAATATCTTTGATATCTTGGCAAAGATCCTTGATTTAGGACCTTTCTCAACCAAAAATATTATATCTCTGATTTATCGCAGCTTCAATATAAAATAATTCATTGATTCGTGAGGAGATTCGCTTTTAAGACATTTTTTTTCAAGTTTAAGTCAATATTTTGTTTGACTTAGGCAAAAGCTGATCAGAGTCTTCGGCGGTGATGAAAAGGGCAGCTTATTTTGAAAGTTCTATCTCTTTTAGATCAATGTGCCCCAGTAATGAGGTATAGATATTTTGAATTCTAGGATTAGCTGCGTAGGTATATTCGAAGTGGTATAGAGGAATAATGGGGAGTTCGTCTTCGATAAGTTCTTCAGCTAAGATTTGATTTTGAATATTTTCTTCTGGGGAAAGTAGGGCGTTTAGAATGTGGTTGTATTGTGCATTTTCCCATTTTGTTAAAGATTTGGTAGGTTCATCACTTTTAAAGTTTCCAAGAATTGCAAGAAAGGATGAAGGTCTTGGATAGTCTGCTACCCATCTTCCTGTAGCTAGTGTGAAATCACCACGGCGTCTTTTATCTAAGAAGCAATGGTATTCCATACCTTGGATTGTGATATGAATTCCTAAGACATTTTTGATTTGCTGTTGTATCTCTTGGACAATGGAGTTTAAACAGACGGACTCTAAAGGATAAATAATGGATAATTCTGAGATATCTTTTGGGGAGAGTTCTTTTAGGGCTTCTTTAAAACACAACCGAGCGCGTTCCTGAAGTTCTTCCTGAGATACATAAGATCGTTTATGGATTTTTGATAATTCTGGGGGTAGGAAATGGTCAGCGACTTTTCCTTGGCTAATAAATTGCAGTAAGGTTGCTTTATCAATGGCATAGGCCAGGGCTTTTCTTAGGGCGAGGTTCTGGGTGGGGCTATTTTTTAAATTGCATATTAGAGCTGTTGTTCCCAGCACGGGATAATTATGAAGTTTGTCTTTAGGGATATGGTATTGGTCTTCTTTAGAAATAGGGGAGCTCCAGGGAGAGCCTACCCAATCAATAAGATTTTTTTGTAAGAGCTGAATTGCTGTATGTGTATCGGGAACAATTTGGAATACAATTGTATCAAGATGTACCGAAGATTTGTCGTGATACAGCGCATTTTTTTTAATAGTTAGTTGGTGTTGCGGCTGGTAGGTTTCGATGATAAAAGGGCCGTTAGAAATATTAGGAAGGTTCGTCTTTCCTGAAGAATAGAAATCTCTTAAGGATTTGTGTGCTGGAAAGAAAATAGGATAGGCAAGCAGCTCGAGAAAGTAGGGGATGGGCTTTTCCAGGGTGATTTCTAATGTTGATTTGTCTATGGCGCGAATTCCCAACTTATCCATAGGTAGCTCCTTACTCATTACCGTTTGGGAATTTTTAATAACGCTGAGGAGGAAGTTGGAGGATGAGGTAACTTCGAGCTTATGAATTTGTTTTATAGATTCTTCGAAGTCATATGCTGTAATCGGGTCTCCGTTACTCCATAAGGCATCTTTAAGGTAAAAAGTATAGACGGTCTGATCATCAGATATGGTGTAGCACTTTGTTAGAGCAAGTTCAGGATTTCCTGAACGTTCTCTAACAAGGCCTTCGTAAAGTGCTTGAGCTAGCGAAATATCCTTACTTAAGCAAGCACTTCTTGGATCCAGGGACATGGGATCATGGCTAATTGCTATTTTTAAAGAATTTTGATTTTTAGAAGTGTGTGTATGACAGCTTGTGCACAGCAGTAAACTTCCTAAAAAAAAGAGAGCTGATAGGGTAGGAGTTAGAAACTTGCGCAATTTTCTTGTCATACGTTTAAAAAGCGTTTTTTTACGCTCAGCCAAGGTTTGTTATCTTGGTTTCATTTTACCCAATTATGTAATTAGCGTCGCTGAATCAATAGGTTTATTAGATATTTTAAAGCTATATGTTTGATTTTTAAGAAATATCTATATAGCGATATTTTTATAAGTTTTGAGTCATGTAAGGGGAAGGAGCTCCACTTCTTTAAGATCTACATGGCCTAGAGGCGAGGCGTAGAGATTGTTTACCTGGGGTTGTGCTATATAGATATAGTTAAAGTGGTACATAGGGAATACGGGGAGTTCGTCTTCGATAAGTGCTTCGGCTAGGATTTGATCTTCTTTTGTGAATGTATGTGTATGGTATTTGCTTAAGATCTGATCGAACTGTTTATTGTTCCATTTTCCTAGTTGATGGCTTGTTTCTTTATTTTCTGGATTTCCGAGTACTGTGAGGAAATTTCTCGCATTGAGATATTCTGCTATCCACCCTCCTACGGATAAGTAAAAATCACCTTTATTTCTTTTTTCTAAGAAGCAGAAGTATTCCACACCTTGAATGGGAATATGCATACCGAGAACGTTTTTAAACTGTTGTTGAAGTTCTTGGACGACGAGAGAAAACACACTGGATTCTTGAGGATAAATAAGAGATAGTTCTGCGAGATCTTTTTCTGATAGCGTCGTTTTTGCTTCTTTGAGGTATTCTCGGGCTTTTTCTTCTCGTTGTTCTTTACTGAGCGCCGCTTGATTCCGTACCTCAGATAATTCTGGAGGTAAAAAGGAATTAGCAATTCTTGCTGAATTGAGCAGAGGGATTAGGGATTCTTTATCGATAGCATAGGCCAGAGCTTTTCTGAGGGCTTTATTTTGTAGCACAGGCATATCTAGATTATAGATGAGTATAGAAGTTGAGCATACAGAGTATACGTGTTTTATCTCGTCGGGAGTGTTGTGTAGCATTTCGTGAGGGATTTTTGATATCCAAGGATTCCCTAGAATATCAATGAGATTATTTTTAAAGAATTTTGCTGCTGTGTGAGCATCGGACATTACTTTAAAGATCAGAGTATCGATTTTCACTTTCTCGACATCATAGTAGTGGGGATTTTTTTTCATTGTCAGATGTTTTTGTGGCTGAAAATCACTCAATATAAAAGGTCCGTTAGAGATATAAACGGGCTTAATTTGTGGATTTTTATAATATTCCCTCAAGGATGTATGGACGGGGAAAAATAACGGGTGCGAGACCATTTCTATGAAATTAGATGAGGGGTGTTCTAAAGTAATTTCTAGTGTATTTACATCCAAGGCTTTAACCCCTAATTGCTCTACAGGAAGATTATCCTCGATAATCGCTTTGGAATTTTTGATGATATAGAGAAGGTTATGGTAGGAGATAGGAAGATTTTTTGTATGAATTTGCTTTATAGATTCTTCGAAATCATACGCTGTTACCGGGTCGCCGTTGCTCCATTGTGTATCTCTTAAATTAAAGGTGTACACGCAGCCTTCCTGCGATACTGTATAATCTTTAGCCATTCCCAAGATAACATGATCCTTAGAAATATGTTCGCGAACTAAACCTTCGTAAAGAGCTTTTGCTAAGGAGATATCTTTTTTTAAATAGGTGCATCTAGGGTCTAAAGAAATAGGATCGTATGACATGCCGATTCTTAAGGATTTCCCTATATCTTGAGAAGATTGTTGATGACAGCTGATTAGAAACACACTAGCAAGAGATAAGAAACAAGCAGCGTAGTATTTTCTGAATCTATTCGTCATGAGATTGCCTTGCAGTTGAATAGTAGGTTGGATTTAGATTACTGTTAAAAAAAATAATTTCCAATCTTAGCTCCATAAAAGCTAAGATTTTTCACTTCCTACTATGTTGTCGGGGCTTTTAAGGCAAACGTGCGTATTTAAGATCTACAGCTCCGGAAGCGTTGTGGAGGATTTTTTCTATCGGAGATAGTGTAATATAATCGTAGCTCATATGGTAGATAGGAATAACTTCCAATTTTTTCATAAGCTTCTCTGCTTCGGGAAGAAGAGGAGCGTTGGGGTAGTAGGCTACTCCTGTGCCTGTAGCTATCGTAAAATCTCCCATTTGTCTTTTGCTTAGAAATACATGGTATTCTAACCCTTCAAGAAATAGATCGAGGCCTACGGATTTACATTGTTCTTTAAGGATTTCTGCAATGCGTTGGCATCTTAAAATATTAGAAGGGTAGGTGAGGGTGAGTTTTTCTGTAGGGGTAATGGGTTTTGGCTTGTTGTATTGATAATAGGGAGAGGAGTTTCTCGATAGTGTATGAGCAGGTTCTTGATTTCCTTGTAGAGCATGCTCGATGATTTCTTCTCTATTAATAGCTGCTGCTAATCTATAACGGTTATGAAATTGCGATAGTATAGGATCTTTTGTATTGAGTATCAGCCAGAACGTTCCTTCTACAGGATAGCTCTTATAATGGTATGGAGTCGTTTCCTTTAATTCTTTAGTTAAGCCTTGATGCCAAGGTTGCCCTAGCCAGTGAATTTTCCCGCGATTGAGTAAAAGGGCTCCAGTATACAAATCTGGGATCACCAGTAGGCTCACATAGGCTATGCTGACCTTGTCCCTGTCATAGTAGTGAGGATTTTTCTCAAATAGAAGGCTATGGCCAGGATTGTGGGTCACTAGATGAAAAGGTCCGCTAAACATAGTCGTATTTTCAGGATTGAAAACGGCAAATGCGGGGAAGGCTAGCAATTGTAATAGCTTAGGATTTGGCGTGTCTAAGGTTAAAGTAATACTCGATGGTGAGCAGGCTTTGAAATGGATGCCTTCGAAAGCTTTATGGTGAGGAGAGAAGGTTTTCGCGTATTCCCAAGCTTTAGCAATGTCTTGAGACCTAATGGGAGAGCCATTACTCCAGCAGGCATCATGTTTTATGAAAAATGTATAGATTTTTTCGTCAGCAGATACGGTGTAGTGACTTGCCAAGGCAAATTCCACATCATTTTTATAAGGATTTTCTCTTGTAAGTCCTTCAAAAATAAGCTTGGAAATAGAAAGATCTAACGCGCGCTTTGCTTGCTCAGGAGATAGAGATACAGGATCGTCATGAATGGCAATCGTAAGAGTTTTTGATGATCTCAAAGCTGCTGGGGAACAGCCTGCTAGAATTGAAGACGCGAGAACAATTGCAAACAGCCACCGTGTGAACATCATAAAAAAGGAGAACACCTTCATTATCATTTTTTTTTAAAGGAAGGACATTAAGATTTATTTCATCGTGTTGTGATGGCACTGAAAATCTTTTGTATTATAGATCAATCTGGGATTTTCAGAGACAAAAGGTTAAGATTTTTTAGTTTTTTGTTCAAAGTAATTTATACATTGCTGAATTTAAATAATTTATGTATGGATTTTTTTTTGAAAAATATAAATTGCATAGATTGAATTTTTTTATTCTTAATGAATTAAAAAATCTATCTGACAGGAGGCTTCGGGCATGTTTTTTTTAGGAATATCTTTGGGGGGGAGCTTTCTAAAAAGCTGGTGAGAATTAGCGTTGCGGCAATAGTATCGGTTTTCCCTTTTCTTTTTTTTCTACTTAATCCGCAATCACCTTTTAGCATGCGCTCTGCTTGTGCAGAAGAAAGTCTTTCATCCCAAAGGATAACTTCAACGCCACAAGATTCCTGAATTAAGGAAGAAAGTTTGGTGATTTCTTCTTGTAGGGCGGATTTTTGTCCTTTTTGCATAGGAATAGGATTCCCTAACACAACACAAGATACGCTGCGTTCTTGAATAATATTGAAAAGAATTTTAGCGGTAGCCTCTACTGTATTTCCTGCTTCTATACATCCTATAGGTAGACTGATGAACAGAGGCGAGGCGGCATAGGCAAGGCCTATGCGCCTCTGTCCATAGTCTATACCTAGGAAAGTTTTTTCTTTCTTATTCTTAGGATTAGACATGGCTTTTATTCTTCGAGTATAGAAGTGCTGCCTGAATAAAGCCTACAAATAGAGGATGAGGTGTTATCAATTTTGACAGGAACTCAGGATGGAATTGCACACCGACCATCCAGGGATGATTTTCGGTTTCTACGATTTCACAAAGTCCTTGTTGCGGACATCTCCCCACGATATTCAGACCGTGATCTTTTAATTGCTGTATATAGTCAAAATTTACTTCATAGCGGTGGCGATGGCGTTCCATAATTTCGGATTGTCCGTAGGCTTCATACACCTTGGTTCCTGGAGATAGTGTGCAAGGGTAGGCGCCAAGACGCATGGTTCCCCCGGTAGCGACTAGAGCGGCTTGTCCATCCATCATACAGATAACAGGATGTGGTGTATCTTGATCCATTTCTGTTGAATTGGCTTTTTCTAAGTCCATGACATTGCGAGCATACTCAACAACAAGAACTTGCATTCCTAGGCAAATACCAAAGTAAGGGATGCCTCTTTCTCGGCAGAGCTTTGCTGCAGTAATTTTTCCTTCCCATCCACGAATTCCAAAACCTCCGGGAACTAAACAGCCATCACACTCTTCTAGGGCTTCAAGGAAATGAGGATCTTCAGAATCTAAAGGAAGAATGTCTACCGCGCAATTTAAACTTAATGCGGCATGAGTAATCGACTCAAAGACAGATTTATACGCATCTTTATGTTGTACGTATTTACCTACCAAACCAATACGCACTTTATTTGGAAGAGGATTGCGTAGACGTTCTATGAGAATTTTCCAATCGCTTAAGTCTTCTTGCTTTGTAAATAGCCCTAACTTTTCCGTAATAAATGTAGAAATCTTTTCTCGAGAGAGCATTAAGGGCATTTCATAAATGGAATGCTCGACGTCTACAACATTGAAAACGGCGCTATCGGGGACGTTACAAAATAGACTGATTTTCTTTTTCACCTCGTTACTTAGAGGCGTTTCAGATCTGCAAAGAATGGCATCAGGAATAATTCCAATTCCTCTTAAGCTTTGAACAGAATGTTGCGTAGGCTTTGTTTTTACCTCTCCAGCAGCTTTTAAATAAGGCACATAAGTCATATGAATGCTGAAGCAGTTTGCCGCATGCTCGCAACGGAATTGGCGAATAGCTTCGAGAAAAGGTAGGGATTCTATATCACCAACAGTGCCACCAATTTCTACGATTAATACATCAGGTTGATTTTCCTTAGCACATTCTAGGATCACTTCGATGATCTCGTTAGTAATATGAGGGATAACTTGAACAGTGCTTCCTAGATAAACTCCTTCGCGTTCTCTTTTAATCACTCGAGCGTAGATTTGTCCTGAGGTTGCTGTAGAATATTTCGATAGGTTTACTGAAGAGAATCGATGATAGTGACCAAGATCTAGATCCGTCTCTATTCCGTCGTTGGTAACGTAGACCTCACCGTGTTCGTAAGGATTCATAGTTCCCGGATCAACGTTAAGATAGGGATCCAGTTTTAACATGGCAACTTTAAGATTTTGACGCTCTAATAATAGAGCTAATGAGGCTGCGGTTAATCCCTTGCCTAGGGAAGAAACAACTCCTCCTGTTAAAAAGATGCACTTGAATGGCATGTTAAGTATTTTTCCACCTTGTTTATATCTTCAGGATAATCAACTGAGGGGCTCTTAGCTTCCACGACACACACATGAATAGATCCACCGTGTTCTAGTATACGCAGTTGCTCCAGATCTTCAGCTTGGCTTAATGGTGTAGGGGAAGATTCAATGTAATTGAATAGGGCATTCCTTCTAAATGCATATACGCCAATATGAAGATAAATCGGTGTCTCTTTTTTTAAGATGTGTGGAATAGGGCTCCTGCTAAAATATAAAGCCTTTCCGTTTTTATCGAAAACACATTTCACTTTTTGATTTGTTAAGATCTCATGAGAATCTGTAGTTTTAGCCACTGGAGTAACTATTTGAATTTCAGGAAATTCTTCTAGTTTTCTCACAAGGGCATCAACAACGGTGTGCTGTAAGCAGGGCTCATCTCCCTGAATATTTACTATAATCTCAGCTTCAGGGAAGTAACGAGATATGGTTTCTGCTGTGCGCTCTGTTCCATTAGCGCATTCAGGACTTGTCAGCACGCAATCGCCGCCGAAGTCTAGAACATGATCCATAATACGTTGATCATCAGTAGCTACAATGACTTTATCTAATGCGATGCTTTGATTGATATTCTCATAAGTCCTTCGTATTAAAGATTTTCCGAGAATGCTTGCTAAGGGCTTCCCAGTAAATCTTGCGCTGCCCCATCGTGCTGGTAGAACTCCAACCTTTTTACTAGCAAATACTTGCTTTTTCATAAGCGCTATAACTCTTAATTTCTAAGATTTTTTTACAAGCAGGATTATCATTACGGATTTTATAAAACACAAGGCTTTTTGATGATTTCGATTTTTTGTGTTTTATTTATAATAAAAAGTCTCGGAAGTTATATTATTAAATTAATAAACGTATTTTATTTTTATTATGCTTTCAAGATTAAGTAAGTTCCTATTAACCGTATTAATATCTCTTCAAACCCTATGTCCAGCTTCATTAGTTGCCGGGGAGTCGAAAACAGGTTTTCTTTCTAAAATGAAGGGATGGTTCTCTAGTAGAGAGACCAAAGACGGTGTATCCATATCTCAAATCAAAGATAGTCTAAAGTGGAAACGCTATGACTATACGAAAAGTTGTGGGTTTTCTGCAGAGTTTCCTGGAGATCCGGACCATTCGGGTCAGATTATAGAGGTTCCTCAATCAGAACTTACTATACGCTATGATACATACGTTACAGAAACACAATCAGATAATACTGTATATGTTGTGTCTGTATGGGAATATCCTGAGAAAGTTGATGTCAGCCGTCCTGAGTTAAATCTTCAAGAAGGATTTTCGGGAATGCTGCAGGCCCTTCCAGAGTCTCAGGTTTTATTTATGCAGGCAAAAGAGGTGCAAGGACATAAAGCTTTAGAATTTTGGATATCTTGTGAAGATATCTATTTTAGAGGGATGTTGGTTTCAGTAAACCATACTCTTTATCAAGTTTTCATGGTTTATAAAAATAAAAATGCTAAGGCTTTGGACAAAGAATACGAAACGTTCACGAAATCATTTAAGATTACCAAAGTGCGTGAAGCGAGAGTTATAGATTTAAAAAAGAAAGTCAGACTTTAAAAGACGTGTTTTTCTCTTTGTTATGAATAAAGATTCATAGAAGGTTTGCCTTTTCGAGTCTAGTTTTTCGCTACCTCTAGAGTCGAAAGGGCTATCTTCACCTCCAGCTTTTTCATTCTTTTTAACAGTGTGTTTTTCTATAAGGAACCAGAATCCGATAGAGGGAATTTTTATGGTTCTTCGCGTTGTTTTTTTCACCATTCTTTGTTGTTCCGTTATCTCTTTAAAAGCCGATGCCATTGAAATTTTTGGCGAAAAAAGTGCGCCTCTATCTCGTATAGGAATCATTTTTGCTCTTCCTGAAATTTCTGAATCTTCTGATGCAGAATGTCCTATACCTTGGTTTGCTAATAGTAAGAAAACTATAGAAGGAAGAAGGACATACTATTCTGGAGATTATTTCGGGAAGTATCTAGTTATGTCTTCTTTTTGGCCTAACAAGGTATCTGCCGCTGTAATTAGCTGTAATATGATTTTAAAGCATCGTGTAGAGCTTATTTTAATTATTGGTACCTGTTATTCACGTTCAGAAACGGGCCGTTTTGGAAATGTTTTAATTTCGAATGGCTATGTGAATTATGATTCCGATGTGCGTCCGTTTTTTAAAAGATTCGAAATTCCCGATATCAAGCAGTGCATTTTTGCAACAAGCGATGCCTATAGAGAGGCTGCAAAGAGCGGAGGAAGACAGTTTATAGCCACTCATAAAAAAGCTATTGAGGATCTATTAAAAACGCACGGTTATTTGAAGCCTACGACATCTACAGAGCATGGACTTGCGGAGGGCATCATCGCTACAGGAGAGGCGTTTACCATGTCTAAAAATTATTTCCTTTCACTGCAAAAAGTCTATTCTGACATTCAAGGTTTTGATAGTGCTGGGGGAGCCGTTTCTCAAGTGTGTTATGAATTTGATATTCCTTGTTTAGGAGTTAATATTCTTATTCCTCATCCTTTAGAGTCTTCAAGTAATGCCGATTGGCTGCAGCTTCAGAGTGAAACAAGTAAATTTTATATGGACTCTCTTTTGAAAAGTGTCCTTAAAGAAATCTGTTTGGCTCACTAATTCATTTTTTTCTTAATTCTTTGGTTGAGGTTAAATCTCTTAGTCATTAAGATAACTTTTTCTTTTTCGATAGCAATAAGAGAAGAATAAACGGGGACTTAGCTTAGCTGGTAGAGCGTCTGATTTGCATTCAGAAGGTCAGGAGTTCGACTCTCCTAGTCTCCAAACTCGCGGTTATAGCTCAGTTGGTTAGAGCGCGACACTGATAATGTCGAGGTCCCAAGTTCAAGTCTTGGTAACCGCAAGCCGTCTTCCTATCCACAATCATGGTTTCTACATGTTGGAAGTCAAAAATCTCAGCTATTCCTACTCAGATAAGTTAATATTTAAAAACGCTTCTTTTACTTCTCATCCAGGCAAGATTTCTATTATTTTGGGTGTTTCCGGAATAGGGAAGACGACATTGTTTCGTTTGATTGCTAATTTCTTATCTCCTTCTGAAGGGGAAATCTTATGGTTAGGCGAGCCTATTCAGCAAACAGACGTTGCCTATATGCAGCAAAAGCACACACTACTTCCTTGGAGAACAGTACTGAAAAATATTTATCTCGCTTCTGAATTGGGAGTGAGGAGCAAGCGTTTTTCTATATTTCCTGAGAAGTTGGCCGAGGTTATTGAAAGCTTTAACATAGGCGATTTATTAGATTGTTATCCCGACGAGTTATCTGAAGGACAAAAGCAAAGAGTCTCTTTGGCTTGTCAGTGTTTATCTCCTAAGCCTATATTACTTTTAGATGAGCCGTTTTCTTCTTTGGACATTACAACTAAGGAGCAGTTGTATAAGTACATTTTGCTGGTAGCAAAAAAAGACTATAAAACTGTAGTGCTTGTTACCCATGATTTTCGTGATGTTGCCTTCCTTGGAGATGCATTTTACGTCCTTAAAAATTGTGGACTTGTTCCTGTATTTTTCAATGATTCAACTCGCTCTGCTGGTAATGTTCATCTGCTTATAGAGAACATTCGGGAGTGTCTTGCAACATGACCCTTCCGCTTGTTAACTTAGAGTCTTCGAAGTTAGGTTATACCTTACTATCTTCTGAGGACAAACTTTCTCTTTATCGTGGTATTCACTCCCATCGTTGTAAGGGCGCTCCTCTTGTATTTATCGCTGGGATTGTTTTAGTCTGTTCTTTAGTGCTGATCTTGATAGGATCTATGTTAGTTGGGTACCCTCTAGAGGGATTTTCTTTTGCTTTAGATGTGTTTTTGCCTTTCCTTTTTCCTGGGATTTTTTCTTTGGTATTGATTGTGGCGCCTTTATTTATGTATGCCTTTCAGCATCATAAAGGAGCTTTAAGTAAGCATAAAAAATTAGCAGAGAGCAATTACGTACAGATTTTAAATCATTGCAATAGTCAAAAAGGGAAGTTTACGAAGAAAGAGGTCGCAGCGTTTGTAGAATCTCAAGTTCTCCTTCCTGAATATCCGCAGACATTTTCTTGTGTTACGTTATTGCAAACGATAGAGGTTATTCCTCATAAGGATTCCCCGCATGCTTCTATGCATGATGGTGTTATTTCTGAGGGTATAGATCGTGCTCGAGAAGATATTTATGCGAGTGCAGACGACAAGGAAAAACGAGATCGCCTTGAAGCCGAAGAAGAGGAAGATAGGGCTGCTGAGGTACCGCAGCAAGATACCTCATTAGGCATTAGCTCAATGCTCACGCAGTAAAGAGTGATTTATTTTTTCTGTGTTATTTTCCCTATGGATAGAACAATCAGAACAATCCCGACGATTACGGTTGGAATCAATATAGGAGCGTGCAGGGGAATATGGAAGACAACAGGAGAAAGTAGGATTGCAGCTGCAAAAATCACACATAGCCATCTAAGGTGGCGCAGGCTATCGGCAAAAGATAGCGTGGCGAGTACGATGATGAACCAGCAGCAAATATCGATATAATTTCTCAGTGCATCTGTAACGGCGAATCTATCGCTGACTTTGATGAAGCCTATAGCTATCCAAACAGCAATCAAAAGGTTAATTGGGAAGGAAATGCCTAGAAAAGCTTGTTTACATGCTTTTGTAAAAGGAAGGACGGTACGTTCTTCCCAAAACAATGAATCTCTGTAGTATTCGGATCCGAATAGTGCTATACGAATAAGTTCACGTTTTTTTCGAAGAAATTGTCCTAGATATGTGAATGTTGCTCTGAATTCATCATAGGCAAAAACGAATGCTAGAGCAGGCTGTATCGTAAGAGCAAGGCATAGCCAGCAATCTAAAGATATCTGTTTCGATATGATAGGGATGAGGGTGAGGATAATAGCAGATAGTAACGTGATTGCTGTTGCCAACACTATTTTTGGTCGTGTATGCCAGCGACGCTCTCCTCCGGATAGAGATAATACAACAAGTAGGGAATAGGCAGTCATCATCGCTGCATAGGCAAAGAATTCGCTCTCAAAAGCAGATGAGGAAATCCCTAAAGCGGATGCTGTTAAAAAGCGTGATTGCAGCCAAGCTAATAAGCTTAAGATTAAGACAGCAGCACGCCGTCCTCCTGAAGATGGATTATAGGACATGCCTTCAGGAAGAGTAGGGCCGACTTCCAAAGCTTCTGGTCGTGTAGGGGAGATGCAAACAACAGCAAAGATAGCAAAGCCTATCAGTGTATCATTTGCAAAAACGATAGAAGAGCGTTCTGGGAAACAAGGGAAAAGAGTTACCCAAATACCTATAAATACCCCAAACCAAAGTACTGAACGTCTAAAAAAAGATATCAAGGCTAAGATGATTAACAGGCTTCCGCAGATCCTATCAGACAGGATGACGCTAGGCGCTTGATAGTTCAGAGTGTATGGCGTGCATATAAGCAACAGTCCTAAAAATGCAGGGAGAATACTGAGTTTGAAAAATCGATAACGGAAGTGCTTATAAATATTTTCTAGGGTTTCTTTATCCATGAAAAGAAAAACTTTGGGATGTTTCTTTCTAAATAGAATGAGAATAATAAAACTAAAAGGTTTTTTATTAATCTCAACTTATCTTGATATGTACGAGACGCCAATAAGGCCTCTTCTCTCTTCTGTTGTGTAAAAATAGTTTTGAATTTTTATTTTTTTATTCTATTTCTTGGTTCTGTAAGAGCCTTATAAGAGAAGAGAACGATCATTGAATAAAAAGATATTAGTCATAGTTACAAGTGCTTTTTTCCTACTATGCTTTGGATTAATGCTTTATAAAAAGCAGCAGATATTGCCTCCCAAAGCGCATATCCCTACCAATGCCAAGCATTTCCCGACTCTTGGGAATCCTTATGCGCCGATTAACATTACGGTGTTTGAGGAACCCTCATGTGCTGCATGTGCGGAGTTTAGCACAGAGGTTTTCCCTCTATTAAGAAAGAAATACATTGATACAGGAGAGGTATCATTTACGTTAATTCCTGTATGTTTTATTCGGGGATCGATGCCGGCGGCTCAAGCATTACTTTGTATATACCATCATGATCCACGTCAGGTGGATATAGAAGCTTATATAGAATATTTCCATAGGTTGCTTACTTATCCTAAGGAAGAGGGGAAACGCTGGGCCACTCCGGAAGTATTAACTAAGCTTTCTGAGAATTTGAAAACGCATTCAGGGCGTAGCATTAATCCTAAGGGATTAATGCAATGTGTTGATTCTCAGCAGTATGAAGAGCAAATTAAGAAGAATAATATTTATGGTTCTCAGGTTCTTGGCGGGCAGTTAGCAACACCAACAGCTGTTGTTGGAGATTATCTCATCGAGGATCCTACGTTTGATGAGTTAGAACGTGTGATTCGACAAATCCGCCATTTACAAGCTACAGAGGAAAATGATGATTAGATTCCTTCGTAATAACGCTTTATATTTTGCTTGGTTGATTTGTTCTACAGGGACAGTGATGAGTATTTATTACAGCTACCTGTTAAACATAGAGCCTTGTGTTTTATGTTATTATCAAAGAATTTGCTTATTCCCTTTATCTATTATTTTAGGAATCGCTACATACCGTGAGGATAATTTAGTAAAGATCTATGCTTTACCTTTATCAATTACAGGCATGGTGATTGCCGTGTATCAAATTTGTCTTCAAGAGATTTCTGGAATGACGATAGATATTTGCGGTAGGGTGTCTTGCTCCACAAAACTATTCGTTTTTGGATTTATTACTGTTCCCATGGCATCAGCCTTAGCATTTTGCGCTATTTCGTGTTTATTGATTTTATCAGGAAGTAAAAAGAAGTAGCTTGAGTTTGCTATGAGTAAGATCGAATCTCTTCCTTATATCGTTTATACAAAATAATACATCGGAAGAGATTCTGTTTTATAATATACTCTTTCACAATGCTTCGTCAGCTGCTGTAAGGGTGGCAAATTATTGTTTCTTAGAATGTAAGGTCTTGGCGAGTGGTTACTGTTTCCCGTTGTTTATTCCTGTGTAGTAACCATAGCAGCAAATTGTTCTAGCCTATTATAGAACTCTAGAGGTACTGCTGATGTTACTATCTCTGAATCAGAATCAGAGGAACTCTCATCATCAGAAGCACTGTCAGAGCGAGCAAATACATTGGAGGGTAGGCGTCTCGAACCGTAATAGTATAGGTTAATTTTTTTCCTGATTGTTTTGATTGCAGTAAGCGTAATTTTTGCGATTAGGAGAATGATCCCCAGCCCTAAAGTTTCCACAATACCGGTTAGAGTGTGTAGGAGTAGCTCTTTTTTACTTGTTGTTCTATCTTTTGTAGACCATACACTGTACAACCTACCTAGACCCAGGATAGTTCCTAAGAGAGGCGCGGCTTTTTTAATTTCCTGAAGATTTGTTTTGGAGAAAATGCCATTTCTTGTTGTGAGAGTCCATTCCACGCAAATAGGTTGAACACCGCGAGATCCGCGAACAAAACTGGATTTCAATAAAGGACAAACATATTTTGTCGCATTAATGAAATCCCGATTGTTTTGATATCTTTCAATAAACATAACTATATTTTTCACTTTTAAATGCTGAGAGCAGAGTAGATTATAAATTGCTTCATATGGTTTCAATATTTTTTTGTTATTTTGGAAATATATGTTTTCTAATGACTTATAGGCCGCAGTGGAGAAGGTCTTGGTCGTTAAGGAAAGGGATCAAGGGAGTGTACAACGTTTGTTTTTAGGTTCACAGATTGCTGTTTCCCCTATTTCTTGCTTATTGATTTTGTCTTGAGGTAAAAAGAGATAGCTTGAGTGTGCTTTTAAGATTCGAAGGCTCTTCTCTTATATTTTGTTGTGTATAAGAGATAATACATGAGAAGAGATTCAGATTTTTTTATACTTAATTGGAGTGAATTTTAAGATTCTTCTTCTTCACTAGAGGGTAACTCTCTTAAAGAAGCTGCCACCGCGGGCATTGAGCCCTGCATCAGATTTGGATCTAGAAGATTTTGAAATTGAGACATATTTCTTGTCAATTCTTCCTCACTAATCTCATTCATATTTATGGTATTAGCTAAGAGCTGTGTTGTTGCATTTACCATATGTTCCATAGCTTCAGGATTTATTGTGAGCGATATTGTTATATTCTCTCCCTTAGAAGGATCGCCTTGCACCATAGTAGAGACTAGATTAGAGAGTTGCTCTGGAGTGAAGTTAGGTAAGTCGAAAGGATTTGCGGGTGGATTTTCAAATGGCTTCGGTTTGAAATCTCGAATCTCTTGAGAATTGTCACGATTCCTAGAACGTCCTGAAGATGTGGAGCTAGTTTCTAAATTTCTGTAACAAGTACAAAAGGAATAGCGCATAGCGACTTTCTCCCATAACGTTTTGATTACAGTAAGCATAATTTTTGCGATTAGGAGAATGATCCCTAATCCTAAAGTTTCCACAACGCCGGTTAGGGTATGCAGGACGAGCTCTTTTTTACTTGTTATATTGTCTTTTGTAGACCATACGCTATACAACCTGCCTAGACCTAGGATAGTTCCTAAGAGAGGCGTGGCTTTTTTAATTTCCTGAAGATTTGTTTTGGAGAAAACGCCATTTCTTGTTGTGAGATTCCATTCCTCGCTAATAGATCGCACATAATGAGATTTACGAACAAAGCTTGATTTCAATAGGGGAGAAACGTCTCTTGTTGCATTAACAAAATCCCGATTGTTTTGATATCTTTCAATAAACATAACTATATTTTTCATTTTTAAACGCTGAGAGCAAAGCAGTTTATGTATTGTTTCATATAGTTGCAATTATAAATGCAAAGCAAATCTGCAAGCTATTAAAGTGTAATAACCTATCGTTTTTATTTTTTAGAAATCTTTGTTTTTTAATGATTTATTTCAAAAATGGAAAGTTTTAGAGAGATCAATTTCCACAAGCGAATATATTGCCTAAGAGTTCTCTGACTTCTTCTTCTTTTTCTATGCCTTTGCATAGCCGCACACATGAAGCGGTAATTGCGAAAATGATGTGTGCGAAAATATTATAAAAAACTTTCATGATTAAAGTGATGAGTCCTAATCCGCAGGTTTCGATAAGGCCTGCTAGTGTATGGATGATTTTATCTTTTAGGTTGTCATCGAATGTATCTGTAGACCATACGCTATAGATTCTACTTAATCCCATGACGGTTCCTATAAGAGGGAGAGCGCGTAAAATTTGTACAGCGATACCATCCGCATCTAAATCGTCGATATCAATGGACAGTATCCATTCATAATTCCACCTTTTAAGTCCGAATTCATCACGAACAAATCCCAGTTTAAATAATGTGGGATAGTTTTGTGTTGTATGATTAAATTCTGAATTATCTCTATAGGTATTTATAAACATGAGTGTGACATCCTCTTTAGTTGAATTTATAGGGTATAGAAGAATGTCTATGAATTACATGATACAAGCTGGTTATCTCGATGGAACTCGCAACTATCTTGTATATTGATCTGGGGATTCTTGATGTTGTTGTGAGTTATTTTCGTAGAAAATAACCACAAACACTGTTGGGGAAAAAGGACAGAAAATTTAGGACTACAAGGATAGGTTTTCCTTATTATACATCAACAGACATTACTATATTTGTTTCTATTAAAATTAAGATCTAAAGAGACTATTTCTCTTTCTTAATAATTTCAATTATAAATAAAGTGCGAAACACGCAAGCTGTTTGTTCATAATGTCTTGTAGGCTTGTTTTTTTGAAGTATGATTTCAATTAGATGGCTTCTGTAAAGATATTCCTAGTCTTTACTTATTGATAAACATAGTCATTTAAAACTTTAGATTTTCGGCTAAACGTTCTGAGTTGTTTGTGGGAGGTTGTTAAAGTGCATACTTTCATGGTTAGATAAGCACGAATCTTTCTGCAGCTGGAGAGTCAGGGAGAATTATAGAGATAATCGCATACATTAAGCATTCAAGGAATTCAAAGAAGTAAAAGATTGTTGTTTTGATGATTTTTAAACTTAAGGCTACGATACCTAACCCTAAAGTTTCTAACACTCCAGAGAGAGTATGAAATAAGATATCTTTATATCGGTCTGTAGGATCCCTTGTGGACCACAAACTATAGATTTTTCCGAAACCGAGAATGCTCCCCACTATAGGAACACAACGAATAATAAGTTCTTTGATTTCATCGGTATGAGTTATGTCGATTTCCCAATCCAGTGTGTAGGGCAGCAATTGAGTGTCTGACCTGATAAAGCCTTGTTTAAATAACCAGCAGGCGTTCTGATTATCACAAAAAAACTCTGTATTATTTTTATATTTATAGATGAAACAAGCCATGTTTATACTTAGAGTATAATAGTTTTATTAATTATAATGTCTTCTATTTCAGGTTGAATAATTTAGAAGCGGGAATTTTATTTGGTTTTTGAGAGAGGTTTTCTATCTATGAAACTAGAGAAGGAAATTTATTCTTATTTTCAATAAAAAGCAAATCCCTAGATTTTTTTATTTAATGCTGTTTTAAGTGATTTAAATTAATGACGATAGAATTAATAGTTTGAGTGTCGATTTAAAAAAACAAGGAGAATCAGATCTCGTCATTTAAGATCTGTTCTCGGATATTTTTCATTACTTCTTGCATATAGTGCAAATTATGGATAGAGGCCCAAATAGCTGCATTAGGTTCATGAACCTTGAAAAGATGCCGTAGATAAGCTCTAGAGATGTTTGAAGTGCATGTAGCGCATGTGCATTCAGGATCTAGGGAAGAAAGATCATTAGCATAAGCCTGATTGGCAATTTTGATAGGCCCTTGAGAGGATAGGATCAAACCGTGGCGCGCTGCTTTGGTTGGGTAGGAGCTATCGAAAGAATCTATGCCCAAGCCGACAGTAGCATGTATTGAGGGGAGATCTCCTATCCCTAAAAGATGCACAGGGCGATCCTTAGATAAATATGAAGTGGTGACGTCAACAACAGGGAGCATTTCTTGCAGATTTCTTCCTAAGCTGCCTCCAATAGCAAAACCATCGAAAGGATGGTCTTCAACAAACTGACAACCTATTTTTCTTTGTTCAGGATCTATACCCCCATGAATTACCCCATACATAGACTGATGTCTAGGGTCTTTTTTATGGTAATCTAAAGAGCGTTTTTCCCAGACATACGTTCGTGAACATGAGGATAGGAAATACTTTTCATCGGAATGAAAGGGTAGGAGCTCATCAAGGGGGATAATGATATCAGCACCCAAGTCTTTTTGAGCTTGTACAGAAACTTCTGGGGATAGAAAGAGTTTGTGCCCATCTCTATAAGATTTAAACCATACGCCTTCGTCATTAACCTCTAAGATTGATGAAGAGCCTTTCTTTTTCCCGCGACTTTTGATTTCTTCTGCTACTGAGCCATAGGCAAGACTGAAGATTTGAAATCCTCCAGAATCTGTGATTATAGGAGCATTTCTATTCATAAATTTATGAAGTCCTCCCATAGCGGCAATAGCCTCTGTTCCTGGGTGCACCAGGAGGTGGTAGGTATTGCAAAACATGAGTGGGATATTGCTATGGTCTATGACGCCTTTTAACGCGCCATTGGTTGCCACGGGCACAAAAGCAGGGGTGTCTATGATTCCATGGGCAGTTTCTATTTTGCCGACACGGGCTCGCGATTTTTTAGATTGATGAAGAACGTGAAATTTTAATGCCACGGTTAGGAACCTGAATTATCCCCGGAGAAAACTATTATTTCATATCTCGCTTGGAAACAGAAAAATAAGCGTATAGTGGCCTATATTTTCCTGTAAATAGAATTTGTGGGAGGGGTTACACTGCATTTCTTTTTCTAAAATGTTTGCCAAGAACTACGATAGGAACTGATAGGGCAATCACACACGCTTTTGTAATGAGAGAAAATAGGATGACATGAAAGAGGTTGGATACAATGCCATAGAGACCTAGGAAAGAAAAGAGAAGGGTGTCTAAGACTTGCGAGGAGATTAAAGAGATAGCTGAGCGGGTTCCAAAAGCCTTATCTTGAAATAAGTTTTTGAGATATGAGAAGAGCTTAAGATCCACAATCTGCACGAAAATCACAGTGATCAAAGAGGCTAAAGTGAGTCTTAGTGTTGGTGAGAATAACGCTATAAAATGGTTTTGGGTTGTGTCATTTGGTGAAGGAACAAGGGCGAGATGCAATTGCGTTAGAAGAAGAAATGCTATTGTGATAATCCACGAGCCGATCATCGCCTCATTTACCTTATTTTGCCCATAGAGCTCTCTAGAGAAGTTTAAGCAGGAGAGGATCCCGATCATATAGACATCAGCAGAGGTCACCTCTAAACCGCATAGAACAATCTGCTTTAGCACAAATACATTCATAATTACTGATAGAGTAGCCAACCATCCCGTTAGCCATCCTGTGCTTTTAGAAGCAAAGAATATCCCTGCCAGTACAATCAACACGGTTTGTGCTATAAAAATCATTTCATTATGCAAAATAGCCTCTCCTTAGTCTAGGATTCCTAGAAGATAGATCAATTAATAAAGAATTTAGATTGGCAAATGATCTAAAAGTATAGAGAGAAAGCAACTTAATTTGCATCTATTTTACTTTAGGGCTACTTTGATACAAAAATAGAGCAAAGGAATATTAAAAAATCTAAAAGATTTCCTAAGGGAAGGCTAGGAAGAGAGGTTAATAATATGTTTAACCCAACTTCCTTTCGTTGCTTGTTCTAATCTTTATTAGTTATAGAATTTTATTCAGAAAAACATGATAGCTGTTGGACTTTTGTTCTTGTGAATTGGTAGAGCGCAGCAAATAATACAAGGATAAGAAAGGCAATGCGTATCAAAGCTGTAATAACGATTTTCATAACTAGAAGGCCTACGCCTAACCCTAGGGTTTCGAAAATCCCTAAAAAGGTGTGTGTTACTAAATCTTTGACGCGGTCTTTACTTCTATCTTTAACAGACCACACGCTATAAAGACGTGCTAAACCACGAATAGTTCCTAAAATAGGAATAGAGTTTAATAAAGACAATTTTAGATCGTTAGAAGAAATTAACGTTAAATCCACTATACCTAAACGTAAGTACGGTTCTTGACCCATTTGGGCTTCACGGGCGAAAGCGCTTCTTACGAAGCAGGGATATTTTCGTGTTTGGTGAAGAAAATCTAAACCAGTTTCGTAAGTTAATAACATGGATTTGCCTTAAGTAGAGATTGGGAATCTTAGAAGGTTAATCTCTAAAGCATTAAATGTGAACGCAATAAAAATATTGCAGATGTTTGTGATTTGAAGGCTATTCAGGCTTTTGATGTGGCAAGACGTTGATGAAAAGTGTTTTTTTTATAATAGATGTTTGTCTGTATTGAGTTGAAATGAAAAAACCCCGCAAAAATATTTGCGAGGTTTTGTAACAAGTATTCTAAAGATCACTTTAAATTACTTGTTTGCTGGGATTAAAGAGGTGATAGACTCTCCGTTAGCAAGGACTGTTGTATTGATATAGGTTGCAGGGAAATCCTCTCCGTTAGCAAGGACTGTTGTATTGATATAGGTTGCAGGGAAATCCTCTCCGTACAAGTCAGTAACATCTTTACAATTGATGCTATCCCAGATTTCTGAGAAACGTGCGTGGTTAGGAAGCACGTCTTGACGAGTTTGTAAAGCAGGGTTTGTTACTGAGAACATAAATCCGAGGCCATAAGTAGTACGGTCATCAGATGTTTTAGTTACGATTACAGGTACTAAACTGTGTTGTGGATAATAATCGCATAAAGCGATAAATGTTTCTTTTTCAACGCCATGTAAAACAGCGGTGAAATGAGATTCTTCTTTACTGTTTTGTAAATCTAAAGCAAGAGCGTTAATATCAGCGTAATTTTTTGCAGAATTCTCTTTTTTATCATTACGTGCATCATTTTTATCGGCACGTGTATCGTAGTTGAAAATACGTTTGCTGTTAGAAACTTCTACAACAGTGTTCCAAATACTTCCCCCTTTAGCTTGGAATTTGGAAGGATTCATAAGGTCGTCGTAAATCACTACGGGAACACAATTCATCTGCTTAGATAATCCCCAGGCTGCTTTTATTGTATCCCAGATGTCATCAGCGCCGTTGGTTTTGGTGAAAATTGGAGCTGAAGTTTTAGCTTCTTCAACTAATTGTTTATCGCTAGTAAATGCATCATCAGCATCACATCCAGTAATTAAAACAGCAAGGGAAGCTAGGCATAAAGCACCCAATAATCTGATTTTCGATAGAAAGAAGTTTTGTGTTCTCATATCCTTGTCTCGTTTGCAATATTTAGTTTAAAAGCAAAAGACACTAACAACTTGCAACTTTGTTTGCGATAAAAACATTGAATAAAAACAAAAAAATAATAGGGCTCAGGTAGTGCTAGAAACGCGTTTTTTTAGAAAATCCACCCAAGCTTTCCTAAATGATTGATTTTTTGGCTGTTTGTTTTTGGTAACGTTTTAGCTAAAGTCTGATCTAAAATTTTCATTCAAGACGTTGTAGAACTCATATGTTCATCTATCTCCACAATGGTCTCTACAGGGACCTCTGTAGATGCAGGGGGTTCTATATTTTCAGAATTTTCTATACGATCTTCCGATGGAGCAAATGCAAGATTAAGCTCATAATTTTGTAGCTGATCTCTAAGATCTTTGATTTCCGACTCTGCTTCACTTAAACGTTTTTTCAAAATGCCTGAAAGTCCTTGTTCTATGTTATTGACAAAGAAAAGCACTCCGATGCTGATAAATATAATGCCCATCAGAATCAACGATACAGATAAGACAATTGTTGTTGTGTTTAGCATGCTGAGTCCATTGAGAAAAAATATTGCTACAAAGATTGAAACTACAGTAGAGAAACCTAGAACAATCAACATTGTATCTAAAAATAGTCGTAGAGATGCTCTGCGAGGGGAAAAATTTCCCTCCATTAAAGTATGACTCGTAATTGAGTGAAAAGAAGAAATATTTAGGCGTTGTGTAGGTATTGGATTTGACATGCCGAATCCCTAATTGGTTTATTAATTTTTGGTTGGATAGGATATATAAAAAATTTTTTAACCGCAATGGGTCATCTGAATTCTTAAGATGGATAGATCGTTCGTAATAATTTCAGAATGGAGAAAAGACATTTAATTTCATGAGGATACTTATTTCCCTCTTATTGACTTCTTATGGATTTTTTTTAAATTGGTTCATCAATTCTATCTGCTTGACAGGTCTATCCGTTTGAATGATGGAATCCCTGCAAGGCTTATATCTTGAAGCTTATTTAAAATTCACATAAGTATTTTTCATAAGCTTGTTAAAAAGAGAGTGAAATTCAAATTCATGCCGAAGAATGATTATGTTGAACATATTCAAAATCTTAAGAAATTAGCAGCTCTCATAGAAGTCAATGAATTGGGGAGTACTCATGCGTAATTATCTTTTTCTCATGTATAGGGGAGGATCTTTAATGTATAAATCAATAACATATCTATGCGGATGTTTATTAGTTCTTAGTGGTTGTTCTCAACCCACTTTTACAAAGGATGCTAGTGTTGATCAGGTATTTTGTATTAACTTACCTATTTCTGATTTTTCTTCCTATCCTGCCGCTTATACACCAGCACAATGCTTGGCAAAGGAAAATAAAGATCCTAAAGTTATTGCGAGAGTGGACGAAGAATCTCGTAGGATCTGGAGAGAAATACATGCAAAAATGAATCTAACCACTCCTTATATTCCTATGTTTGTTTATGGGAGTTTAATGAATCCAGCTTCAGCGAGAAATACTCTTGAGGAATACCATCCCTATGCTGTTTGGTTACGTGATTATGTAAGAATATTCAATTTAGATGTTGATTGTGTAGGGGGGACTACTAGATTAACCGAAGCAGATGGTCCTAAAAATCGCGGTTTTTTAAATTTAAAACGTATGCCAGGAAAATCTTGCAACGGTATTGTTTTGGGTATTGGAGAAGATGATTTTGTGTCTTGTCGTCGTCGTGAAGGAGTTTATGAATTTGTTCCTGTTGTAGTGTCTGATTATAGACCTACGGGGAAGTGTAACCGTAGTATAGCTTTTGCCTGGATTGCTGGACCTCAAGTGTGTTCCAGTGATGTTTTACCAGTAAAAGGTTATTATTCTATGATCTGGGCTGCAGTCGAATCTGATAATGTAAAAAAGAATTTCGGAGAAAATTTTGCTCAGGATTATCTAGACACGACATTTTTATCTAATGAGCAGTCAATAAAGACTATTCATGAAGAATACAAAGACGCTCCATTGCGTTATTAAATAAGGATGAACCAAATAGTTTTTTCTCTAGGAGCTATTTATCAGCCCTAGTTTGTCTATTCCCTATTCTAAATCAAATGCTCCTGAATAATTTTAGCCTCTCTTATCGTCTCAGGATCTACAACGGCTTTCCATTTGATTTCCTTGTGATTTTCTTAAAATCTTCAATAATCTGTTGAGATTATTGTGTGGTGGTATTACAATTCCCCCAATTGAAATCGTTTAACTGTATTCGAGTACGATTTTTCTTTTATTTATTACTGATGAGAAGAATAAGTTTCTCAATCAGCGCCCGGTCTTAATCATTTTTCCTCATTGAGAAGTATATGCGCGAAGCCCTGACTTTTGATGATGTTTTATTAGTTCCTCAGTATTCTGAAGTTCTTCCTCAAGATACTTGTTTAGCTTCTTCTGTTTCAGAATCTTTATCTTTAACTATCCCTATCTTGTCTGCAGCAATGGATTCAGTCACAGAGTTGTCTATGGCTACAGCCATGAGTGTGGCAGGAGGACTTGGGATTGTTCATAAAAATATGGATGTGAATGCACAGGTTGCTGTCGTAAAACAGATAAAATCGCAAAGCGCCTCTTCAGTAGTTGGCGGTGCCGTAGGTATCGGTCAACAAGGTTTAGAAAGAGCAGAAGCTTTAGTTGAGGCAGGTATAGATGCTTTAGTAGTCGACACTGCTCATGGGCATTCTAAATTGGTGCTTGATACAGCCTTTACCCTTAAAAAGAATTATCCTGTAACTCTCATTGTGGGGAATATTGTTTCAAAGGCAGCTGCTCTTTGTTTGGCTGAAATTGGTGTAGACGCTGTTAAAGTGGGGATTGGTCCCGGATCTATATGTACAACGCGGATTATCTCGGGTGTAGGATTGCCTCAGTTGACAGCAATTATGGATGTTTCTGAAGCATTGCGTGATTCTTCTGTACGTGTCATTGCCGATGGGGGGATGCGCTATTCTGGAGACATTGTTAAAGCTCTAGCTGCTGGAGCGCATTGTGTTATGCTCGGTAGCATGCTAGCAGGAACTGATGAGGCTCCAGGAGAAATCGTTCAGATTAATGAACGTGCTTACAAGATGTATCGAGGTATGGGTTCTCTCGGTGCTATGAAGAAAGGTAGTGCCGAGCGCTATTTTCAAGAAAGTAATGCTAAAAAATTTGTTCCAGAGGGTGTTGAAGGGCTTGTGCCTTACAAAGGCTCTCTTCACGACGTTCTCTATCAAATTCTAGGAGGGATTCGATCGGGGATGGGCTATTTAGGAGCTCGCAATTTAGAAGAATTGCGCCAGAACGCTGTATTTTCCCGAATCACTCATTCTGGAAGATCTGAAAGCCACATCCATAACTTGCAACACATTCAGCATGCTCCGAATTATCTAATCTCTAAATAATAGAGGGTTTCTATCTTGAGTAATATTCTCATTCTTGATTTTGGTTCCCAATATACGAACGTTCTAGCAAAAAAAATACGTTTGCTTTCCGTTTTTTGTGAGGTCCTCACTTGGAATACACCTTTAGAAAAGATTCTTCAAATATCTCCCTCAGGTCTAATTTTTTCAGGAGGACCACATTCGGTTTATCAGGAGAATAGCCCTAAAGTTGATAAGGAAATCTATAACAGCAACATCCCTATACTTGGAGTGTGCTATGGCATGCAGCTGATTGCTAGAGATTTTGGAAGTGAAGTTCAGGGAGGAAAAAGCGAATTTGGTTATACACCTATAGTGTTTTATCCAAGCGAACTTTTTAAAGGTCTTGTTGATCAGGATGCTTTCCATACAGAAATTCGAATGAGTCATTGTGATTCTGTTGTTATTCCTCCTAAAGATTTCTTTGTTATAGCGAGTTCTCAGCACTGTCCTATTGCTGCTATAGAATGCCCAGAGAAAAAACTTTTTGGTCTTCAATTCCATCCTGAAGTTTCAGATTCTCAAGCCGTAGGGGATAAAATTTTATCAAATTTTGTGAAGCATATTTGTCAGGCCTCAGAAACTTGGAAAATTGAAACAATAGAAAAACAACTTATTCAAAGCATTAAAGAAAAGGTGGGAGAAACAGAACGTGTCCTTCTCGGCCTATCTGGAGGCGTAGATTCTTCTGTTTTAGCTGTTTTGCTTCATAATGCTCTAGGTGATCGCTTGTCTTGTGTCTTCGTTGATACTGGACTATTAAGAAAGAATGAAGTGGAAGAAGTTAAACAACAATTCTCTTCTCTAGGGTTAGAGATCCTTGTGGTAGATGCTTCTGAAAAATTTTTCCATGACCTATCCGGAATAGAAGATCCTGAGCAAAAACGTAAAGTCATAGGAGCCGCCTTTATCGAAGTTTTCGATGAAGTATCTAGAAATCTCGATGTTCAATGGTTAGCTCAGGGGACTATTTACTCTGATGTAATTGAATCTGCAAAATCTTGTGACGCAACACAAGTAATCAAGTCTCACCATAATGTAGGTGGACTTCCAGAAAAGTTGAATTTGAAGCTTTTAGAACCTCTACGTTTTCTTTTTAAAGATGAAGTTAGAGCTTTAGGTAAAGTTTTGGGTTTGCCGGACGTCCTAATATCCCGACATCCTTTTCCTGGTCCTGGTTTAGGAGTCCGAGTTCTTGGGGAAGTTCGTCGGGAATATGTAGAAATAGTGAAAAATGCTGACAGCATTTTTATTGAAGAACTAAAAAAAGCGAATTTATACCACAAGGTTAGCCAAGCTTTTGCTGTTTTCTTGCCATGTAAATCTGTTGCTGTAAAAGGTGACTGCCGTCATTACGGTTATACGATAGCTTTACGTGCAATAGAATCTACTGATTTTATGACAGCATGCTGGCCATCTTTATCTAGAGAATTTCTTAACCGTTGTTCCTCGCGTATCATTAATGAAATCCCTGAAGTTTGCAGGGTGGTTTACGATATTTCCGATAAACCGCCGGCAACTATTGAGTGGGAGTAAGATCTGATATTAAGAAAGTAAAATAAGATATGGTCGATAAGAGGTTTTTTTTAATTATCCAACAGTTGTCACAGTTGACATCTGAGTTGTACGATGACACTCCTTGTACGAGTCAGTTTATTAAAGATCTCCCTAAAGCGGATATTCACGTGCACCTTCCAGGGACTATTTCGCCAGAAACAGCTTGGGAGTTGGGAGTCAGAAATGGTCTGATAAAGTGGGAGAATAATCAATGGAAATCTCCAGCCTTCTCTAATGGGAACCCTCACAAGAGTTATGCTGAAATATTCAGAAACTTTGAGAGTATTCGCTATGAGCGGGACCCTAATGTTTCTTTATTAAAATATGCTATTATCACCCGTGATTTTGCTAGCTTTGATCGGATTATGGCTACCGTACAGGGGCATAGATATCCTCCGGGAGGAATCCAGAACGAAAATGATCTGTGGCTTGTTCTGCAAAATTACTTAAAACAATGTAGACAAGATAATATCATTTACACCGAAGTCCAACAAAATATCCGCATAGCTTATGTAATTTATCCTTCGCTTAAACCTCTAGAAGCTCGCTTACGATTGTATGATCTATTTTCTAGAGCTTCTCAACTTTTCCAGAGTCAAGGAATTACCCTTCGCTTTCTCAATTGTTTTAATAAAACAGGCTCTTCTAATCTCCAGCAATCTACACAACAACGCTCAGAAGAGGCTGCGAGTTGGCTTGATGAAGCCGAGTCGTTCTTCCCTAACCTCTTTGTTGGCTTGCAATCTGCCGGAGCAGAAATTTGTCCTGAGGCAGCACCAACAAAATTAACTTCGGGTTATCGTCATGCTTATGAGAAAGGATTTGGTTGTGAAGCTCACGCAGGAGAGGGGACGGGATTTTTATATTTAAACCAAACGATACAAGCTTTACCTATACAAAGAATAGCCCATGGGTTTCAGGCAATTGAACATGTGCCAACGATTCATGAAATTCAAGAGAAAAACATCACACTTGTTATGGCTCCGGCTATTAACCTGGTACTTGGAGCTTCGTTGCATCAATATTCTGGATTGAACAAGAGCGGTAAAACGATCATTAATAATCTTGATGAGCATCCTTTCTTTGCATTATTCAGAGACCATAAGCTTAGCGTAACATTGAGTTCTGATAATCCCCAAATGGGAGGGACTTCTTTGCAAAATACGATGTTGCTTTTATCTGGATTCCCTGCCGATGAAGATTCTCATTTAACTCATGTGAAATCTTCACCTCTAACTTTTAAAGAAATCATACAACTCAATGTGGAGGCTATAGTCTCTTCGTTTGTGGATGTTGATACAAAAATAATGCTTTTAAATAGGATTCACGAATACTTATTCGAAGATCAAAAAAGACTACGATCTACTTGTGGATAAAGCTTTTTTGTAAAAATAGCAAAAGAATTAGGGAAGATTCGGGATTTTATCGAAGGCCTGTTTTTGCACTAGCCTGCATATTGGAGTTATTCTTCCATGCTCTGTAAAAGACTGTCGTAGAATGGCTCTAAAAACAGCAGCGTTTTCACTTGATCAGAAGTCAATAACGGCAATTCATTACGCATAGAAAGATCTTTTACATCGGTGATTAGATCAGATCTTTCTATTTTGAATTTCAATTTTCATTTCCCTACTTGAATTCATGATTTCGTGTTTTTTTTCATCAGCGATTTTTTCACATAGGTTTTTGAAAGATCTTCCTAAAATTGGTAGGGGAAGTGGCTATCTAGAATCTTTAGCAGAAAGGGTGGATAGGTTACTTCAATTACGAGATAGATCTCGTGTTTTGTATATTGATAAAATCAATATACGGGGACAACTTGTTTATGTGGACATACGGATTCCATTACTCTTTCAAGAGAGAGTAAGAACACTGTTTCTATATCTGCTTATCATTCCTGCAATTATAGCCTTTATTATTAAGGTCGTGGTGAGAATAACTCTGTATTGCAAATATGGAGGATGGGAGAGATGGTCTGAAAGGACGGCTAGCTTAATTGATCCTTCACTGGGATTCAATGAACATCCTCCTTATATATTCAGCAAAGAGCAACTCAAATCTATGAATTTTTACCTTCCATCCTTGGGAGAAAAGAACATGGAAAGCATACTAAATGAACATCAACGTCTCAGAGATATAGGAAGCAAATCAGTTCTAAATAGGATGGGTGTGGGGATTAAATCTAAGACACGGGGTAGCGATATCTTAGGGGATGATGATGATATTTTTTTCATACATCCAGAGTTCCCAAGGCTAGAATTTGAATCTATAGGACAAATGAGAATCAATAACCAGGTGGGGTATTCTGCTCAAGAATGGGCAGATATGCATGTATTGGAATATCTAGCTTTACAAAGAGAACAGCTATCCAAACTACGTGGATTTATTAACTCGCGTATTATCAGTATCCGAAGAATACGTACAGATCCTGCGGGAAACCATGTTTTGATTATTCGAGAATGTTGAAGTTCTTAGGAATAATTAACTTCTTACCTAAGTTGTGCAAGAATTATTGTTCACATTCACAGAGAGTTTCTATATATTCTTGAGCGTAAGTTTTTTACTTATCACAACGATCAACTGGTAGGTCATATCGGGATAATCGTTCAGGGCTCTTCCAAAAGAAGAGGGGCAGGGTGGTAGGCTAGCGGCGTGTCCTATCTTTTCCTCAACACTTGCATGGTCTGATAATATGTATTATGTTGCATGGGTGGTGAGGTCTATTAGAATCTAATAGAATCTAAAGACCTCCTAGTCAGAAAGATAATGCTGCTTTGATTGCTGAAGCGATCATTGGAGCTGTTGATAAAGTCTTTATGCATGTTGAGGTGCTTTGTAAGTGTATTGTATCTGTAACAAAAAGACTCTCTAAAGCGCTTGTCTCAATTTTTTGTATAGCATCACCAACAAAAAGACCATGAGTCACCGTAGCAATGATTTTTTTTGCTCCTTTTTGCTTACATAAATTTGCAGCTTCAACCAGCGTATTGGCTGTTGAGCACAAATCATCAATAATTACGACATTTTTATCCTGTACTTCTCCTATTAATTGCATGCTCACTTCGAACGAATTTAGACGTTCTTTTTTAATCACAGCCAGTCCAGTATCTAACATCCTTGCTATCCTTTCTGCAATTTTAATGCTCCCTATATCGGGAGCTATTGCAATACAGTCTTGGCTTATACAGCTTTTTATAGTGTCTACAAAAAGCTGTTGGCAGTGTAAGTGATCTACATGTGTTTTATAGAAGCCTTCTATTTGATCAGCATGTAAATCACATGTGATAAGGTTGGTAATACCTGCTGTAGTAAGAACATCCGCTACAAGCTTGGCTGTAATGGGTTCCCCTGTTTTATTTCTTCGATCCTGGCGGCAATAGCCGAGATAAGGAATAATTGCTGTGATACTCTTTGCGGAAGATCTCTTCAGGGCATCAGCAATAATAAGCAATTCGAATAAGTAGTGGTTTGGTTGACCTACAATCGATTGCATTATAAAAACATCACGACCTCGAACATCTTCTAAAACCTTAACGTGAGTTTCTCCATCAGGAAACTGATTCAACTCCATACGCCCAAGTTTTATTTTCAGCTCAGCACAAACATTTTGAGCCAATATTAAGTTAGAAGAACCTGATAATAAAATTGGTTGTTTATTCATGATTTGATCTCTAACACTTCAAATAACTTACAGGTAAATTTGTAGATTTCGCTGAAAGTATTATAAAGAGGTGTTGCCGTTACTCTAATAATATCTGGTGGTCGCGAATCACAAGTTATCCTTTGGGCTTCCAGCTTTTGTAAAACCTCTTCGCTATGTTGTTGAATACGAATGGAGAGCTGGCTTCCCCGCAACTCTGGATCTCTTGGAGTGATAATTTCAAAACATGAAGGAGGAGCTAACTCTAGTAATTCTAATAGGAAAGCTGTCATTTGTTTTGATTTGTGTCTTACCCTCTCCATACCAGCTTCTTCAAAAACCTCCAGAGTCGCAAGAAGAGGCATTAGAGATACTATAGACGGTGTACTCACCTGCCAGCTATAAGCGCCGCTGTAAGGAATAAACTCTGGCTGTAGTTGCATTTGGAAACGTGTTTCAGGATCATTTCCCCACCATCCGCTGAAACGCGGAAGTTGTTCATTATGATGGGATTTGTGAACAAAAGCAATACCTGGCCCACCTGGTCCTCCACAAAGGTATTTGTAGGAACATCCCAAGGCAAAATCCACTCCCCATTCATGGAGTTTAAGGGGAATATTCCCTGCAGCATGCGCTAAGTCGCAACCAACTACACAGCCTTTTTCTTTTGCTAAGTTTGTGATGGCTTCTACTTCAAGAACCTGTCCCGTTAAAAAATTGACACAGTTCATAAATACAAGGGCTATAGATTCACCTTGTTCTTCCAAAGTCTGTTGAAAATCCTCATAACGAAGTAAATCCTCACCTGCACGTGGCTCTAAAATAATTAAAGCGTCGTCAGGATTTTTCCCATGAAAACTCAGCTGGCTTTTTATCGCATATAAGTCCGAAGGAAATGTAGGACCTTCGATTAATATTTTATATCTTGTATCGGTTGGTCGGTAAAACGAAACCAATAACAAATGTAAGTTCATGGTGAGGCTATTCATGACAACGACTTCCTCATATTCCGCACCTAAAATCTTGGAAAGAGGTTGTCTTAAAGGATTGTCAAATGAACGATACCAGTTTCCAACTCCCTCAAACCATCCGTTCACTCCTACATCTGACCAGCGTTGCAGTAGTTCTTCTATTTTCGTAAAAGCACCTACTGCAGGAAGGCCCAAAGAATTATTACAGAAATAAATAGCATTAGGATCTTTCGGTAAGGCAAAACGAGCTCTCAAATGTTTCAGAGAATCCTGTTCATCTAATTGGGCGGCTTTTTTCTGATAATGTTTTAAAATTTCATTCATTTTTTCTTCTCTTACTGACGGGGATCTATAGATTGAGCAAATGTTGTAAGTTCTTCAGGAGATATTTTCTTTTCTAATTTCTCCACAAAAGCAGAACCTACAACAATGCCATCAGCATGTTTTAAAGCTGCTGCTGCACTAGCTCGGTTGGCTATGCCAAATCCAGCAACAATAGGAATTTGAAAATAGCAGCGTAATCTCGCTATTTGTGTAGAAAAATCATCAGAAAGCTTGCTTCTTATTCCTGTAGTTCCTTTCTGAGAAACGTAATAGAGAAAACCTTTTGCTAACTTTCTGATTTGTAATAACCGTTCTTCACGTGTGGAAGGTGTAGCTAATACTATGGGGAACAGCTTAGCTTCGATTAAAGCTTGAAAGAAGGGCTCAGATTCATTTGCATGCTGAGGAATGGGTAGATCTACAATTAAAACAGCATCAAATCCTGCTGCTTTTAACTGATGCAAATACTGGGGACCTTTTTGCAAAAGCGGGTTATAATAGCTAAATAACACCAAAGGAATATTAGAGGTTTCACGTAGAGCTTTTGCGATTTCTAAAATGGTTGTAGAGTCGGTCTTTTCTTCTAATGCTCTTGTGTGAGCCTTTTGGATTATAGGACCATCTGCAACGGGATCTGAAAAAGGGAACCCTATTTCTAAGATATCAACACCTCCCCGAATTAAAGCGTGAGCGCATGCAACACTATAGTCAAATCCACCATCCCCTCCTGTCAAATATCCAATAAAGGGTTTTGTGTTTTTAAATGCTGTTTCAATTCTATTCATTGTTGCCAGCCTTTATTAGATTGGTTATTTGCTCTAAATCTTTGTCCCCTCTTCCGGATAGATTAACGACAACAACACTCTCTTTTGGAAGAGTAGGAGCTATGTTAATCAATTCTGCAAGAGCATGAGATGATTCTAGAGCGGGAATAATGCCTTCGAGTCGTGAAAGCAGAAAGAAAGCTTCTAAAGCAGCCTTGTCTGTTGCTACAGTATAAGAAGCCCTTCCTGACTCGTATAATACTGCGTGATCGGGGCCTACTGCGGGATAATCTAAACCAGCAGAAATAGAGTGTGTGGGCAACACCTGTCCTTCGTTATCTTGTAAAAGATAGGAGTAAAATCCGTGCAAGACTCCAGGACGACCTGTAGCAAATCGAGCAGCATGATGACCCGACTCAATTCCTAATCCTCCTGCTTCAACTCCAACCAGTTTAACGCGTGTATCGGGAATAAAATGATGGAAGAACCCAATAGCGTTTGATCCACCTCCAACACAAGCAATAAGAAGATCAGGAGAGAAACCTATCTCCTGAAGCTGAGATTTCACCTCTAAACTTATTACCGATTGGAAGTTACGCACCATCTCAGGGTAAGGGCTTGGCCCGAGAGCTGATCCTAAGCAATAATGCGTAGATTCATAATTTTTAGACCAATCTCTAAGGGCTTCGTTAACAGCATCTTTTAAGGTTTGGGCTCCCTGGTTAACAGAAATGACTTCTGCGCCTAATAAGTTCATTTTGTCTACATTGGGCTTCTGTCTTTCGATATCTTTAGCACCCATGTAAATGACGCATTCAAGACCCAAGCAGCCACAAGCAGTTGCTGTTGCAACTCCATGTTGTCCAGCTCCCGTCTCTGCAATAATTCGTGTTTTTCCTAGATGTTTTGCGAGCAAACATTGGCCTAGAGCATTATTAATTTTATGAGCTCCAGTGTGTAGAAGATCCTCTCTTTTTAGAAAAATTCGTGGTCCATGTATTGCTTTGGCAAAGTTCTTAATTTCAGTCAGAGGTGTTGGTCTTCCTGCATAATTTTTTAAAACCGAATCTAACTCATTTTTAAAGTCACTGTGATTTTGCAGGGACTTCCAGCTATTGCTTAAATCTTGAACAGGAGCCATCAATATTTCTGGCATAAATTGCCCGCCAAATGGATAAGGATGTTTCATATTTTCTCCCCGGATTTTTTTGCAGACAGGATGAAAGCCTTAAGTAAATCTGGATCTTTTCTTGTCTTATTTGGGAATTCTACACCGGTAGCAACGTCAACTCCATTGGGATGCAAAGTAGCAACAGCTTCTTCTATATTTTTAGGGTTTAATCCCCCGGCTAGCATCCAAAAGGTATCTTTTGGCAACGAAAATGCTTTCCAGTTAAACTGTTTGCCCGTCCCCCCCTTCTCAGTGTCGTATAAAGGAATGACTTTGGGGGGCAAAGATTGTGGGTGACAAACATCTCCATTTTCTCGGACAGAAATTGCATAAATGATGGAATAATCTCTCAAGAGGTTTTCAAGAGCTCCTAAAGGGAAAGTACTGTGTAGTTGAATAGTCTTAATTCCTGTTTGCTCGCAGATAGCAATAATCTGGTCTGTAGTTTGTTCCACAAACACGCCTACAGGCTCGGCACCCAGGCGTTTTGTTGTATCAGCAATGCTTTTGGCCATGGATAATGAGGTTTTTCGTTTTGATTTCTCGGCAAAGATCACTCCAATATAATCTGCTCCTAAAAGAGCGGCATATTCTGCGTCTTCTGGATGTGTAACTCCACAAATTTTAACTTTCATTTTCTTCTCCTTTCATTTGTTTAATTAACAAAGAAGGATCTTTAGAGCTCACAAGGGCTTCTCCGACCAAAATAGCGTCAAATCCAAGCTCGCGCATCCGTTTGGCTTGTGTAGGGTGATGGATTCCTGATTCAGCTACAGTAATGATCTGAGGAGGGATAAAGGGTTTTAGAATCTCGGATAGATTGAGATCGATTTCAAAAGTTTGAAGATTGCGGTGGTTAACCCCAATAATGGGAGCTTCTGCTTCTAAAGCTAACTCAAGTTCTGACAAATCATGAATTTCGGTTAAAACTTCTAAACCTAATCTCTGGGCTTCTTGTATGAGAAATTTTAAATTTTCTCCAACAACGCTCACGATTAAAAGAACAGCATGTGCTCCGAAGAAAATAGCTTCGGCTAGTTGTAAAGGATGTAGGATGAAATCTTTTCTCAATACAGAAACATGAGAGTATTGTGATTGGAGTTTTTGATTTACCTGTTGCATATCTAAAAAAGATCCGCCAAAGCCTTGAGTATCAGTAAGAACTGAAATAGCAGAGGCCCCTCCACAACAATATTTTAATGCAAGATCTGCTGGACTATCTATACTTCTAATTTTTCCACGTGTTGGAGACTGTCTTTTTATTTCACCAATAATGGATAAACCCGGTTCCTTTAGAGCTGTGGCAAACTGCTCTTTTTGTAAGTGATTTTGCTTTAGAATTTGACTCAGATAATGATTTTTCTGTGAGCTAACTTCTTCTTTGAGCCGTTCTACTTCTTGTTTTTTATAAGCAATAATGTTTGTTAAATGATGAGCTAATTGCATGATCCCCTCTTCAACTTTAGTTGTTGTGAAAATGCTGCCCACTGTGCTAGTACTCTTAGTGCTTCTCCTTCCATTAGTGTTTTTCGGGCACTATGTATCCCTTCTTCTAAAGTTGCAGCATTGCCAAAAACCCACATGGCTGCTCCAGCATTGAAAATAAGAGCGTCAGCAATAGCGCTTTGTTGACCCATGAAAGCTTTTTTCAGAATGCAAGCATTTAACTTAGAATTACCGCCTTTTAGGTCTTCGATTTTACAAGAATTAAACCCTAACGATGTGGGATCTATTTCAAGGCGAGTTTTTTTGCCTTGTTGAATATCATAACCCACGACTTTTCCTAGTGTGGTTAACTCATCAAGACCACTTCCATGAAAAAGAAAGGTTCTCTTTGTGTTCTTAAACTTGAGACAAACTTCGCTCATAAGTTCTAAAATAGGCTCATTAGAAACCCCTATTAAAGCGTACTCAGTATTTGCAGGATTGAGCAGTGGGCCTAAAATGTTAAATACGGAAGGGAATTTCATTCCTTTTCGTATAGGAGCTAATTTCTTTAATGAGGGATGGTAGATAGGAGCAAACATAAATCCAATACCTACTTCTTGAACGCAAGAGAGCAATTCTTCTGGAGACATTTCTATTTCTATTCCGAGTGCTTCTAAAACATCTGCAGACCCACTTTGACTAGAAACAGAACGATTTCCATGTTTTGCAATAGGGATCCCGCAAGCTGCTGCTAATATGGCTGATCCTGTGGAAATATTAACTGTATTTGCTAAATCTCCTCCTGTCCCTACGATGTCTAAAGCTGGAAAAGGAAGGTTTACAGGTGTCGCTTGTTTTTGTAACGCAGAGATCATTCCAGCAACTTCTGTGGGTGTTTCTCCTCGATATTTTAACACAGCCAAAAAGGCTGCTATTTGATGCGGATCAGCTCCATTTAACATGAGATTAGTAACGGATTCCACCTCATCATATGTTAAATGTGATTGATTCATAATTGATTGCAAATAGGTCTGTAGCATAGCAGCGCTCAAATTACTTGGATCTACAACTATATCAATGAATTTACAAATTTTCTGTTGGCAGCATCAATATAAGGCTTTAAGAAGCTTTTACTGTCTTTAGGGTCAAAGTTTTCGAATTAGGAAAATAGGGGGAAAATTATAGGGCGAATGCCCACCAAAGAAATATAGAGGAATATACGCACAAAGCGTTCAATAAGGCTAAAGCATTTGTAGAAAATGTATTGGCTCTACTGGTTTCCATATTTTCTATTTAAATTTTTTAAAAATTCTTTAAATTTAGGATCAATCGCTTTCAAAGCGTTTGATCCTCTTGTAATTTGTGCGATACTCACGCCATATTTTTGGGCAATTTCACGTTGTGTGAGCTGCTCCGCGAGTAACGCTTGGACAATTAAAAAACGAGAAGCCATAGATTCTCGCTCTCCAAAAGTAAGAAATAACGCAAAGAAATCATGAAATGCTTCAGGAGTCTTAATTTTAGAGCACAGCTCTAAAAAGTCTCCCCAACCATTTTCATTACTTTCCTGCGCCATTTCTTTTCCCTTGATTTGCTGTAATGCTACAGCATTACAGGTTATTTGTCACTTTTTATGTTCTGCGGTGACGATTTCTTCTTACGGAGGCTACTATGACTCCAATAGAAGTACAAATCACGATGAGCCCTAGTAAGAAAGAAATAGTTGCAGATAAGCCGAACCAATCTCCTGATACCCATGATCTAGAAGGATCCCTTAATATATCTCCGTCAAATACCCAGGTTCTATTCTCAGGGAGATTATGGGCTGTTGCATTGATAGGCCTATTCAAGGCGCTTGGTATAGAACACCCATTGAGTAGTCCAGCGCCTAGTCCCGCGACAACCCCTGCACACATGGTGGGCAGAGCTGTAGCAATTCCGCGCCTCGCAGCATCAGCAACGCGAATAGCTCTTCTCTCATTACCCCCTCGTTCTTGTTCAGGATCTCTCATGAGTCTTAGTCCAAGTCTTTGTACGCTTGCGCGCATACGGGTTAAGAACGTGTTTCCAATAGCCAAAACTACCCAAGTTCCACTCATTACCGATCCGCCAAAGTAAATTGCTTGTAGAATCGGGATGGGTCTTCGCATTCTTTGTAGATAGTTTACAGATTCTGCGGCAGAAATTAACAGCATAGGAGCTGCAAAAGACCTAACTAGTAAGCGTGCTCCCCTATGATTGAATCTTAGGTCCCTATGGTTTGTGAACATTAACACGAGTCTTTGAAGTAGCCCTGCAGAGTATCCCACATGTGAGACCCAGTAGAAAGGCTGGTCTTCCTCTGGTAAAAGACTACGCACGAAAACGTCTTGCATTATTGCAAGTATGCTGGGAACAAGGAAGATTCCGGTGAGTATAGTATCGGGCCAGGTAGAAGGATAAGGGTTAACTAAGGCTTCGTTGGGATTATCTACATCGTTGAATGCGCGTTCTGCTTGAGCAAAAGCTCGCATGTCCGAGCCCATTTGTATTAGGGATATGGCAACTGCAGGATCTGTAACTGGACCTTCATTTAATTGAGAAGGATCCTGTATCCCTAGAACATATTGATAGGAAGGATCTCGCAATCCAGGTAAAAGAAGGCCTTCAGTTCCGGCTGAATATCCTAAGGTGCTAACACTAGAGTTATTATAACCATCGCGATCTCGTAAAGTGGCTAGATCTCCAGAAACGCGAAAATGGTGAACGTTTGAATGTCCAGTGACATATGTTGTTGGAGCAATCCCTATACAATCTACACGACTAGCATATGGGGAATGATCTAGGACTTGCTGAACATAGGCTCCTGCATCGCCATAAAATATAAGAGTGTGTCTTCTTCCAGCGTTTTCTGGATGAGAAAAGAATGCTTGTAAAATCTCTAATATAGTAACGCATAGAGAATTCATAGGGCTAACGGAACTACGTCGATTTAAAAATCCTGAAGATGTGAGACCTCTTCCGGAATTATATAGAACTCGTACGGGTTCTCCTCGAAGTCCGCTGATATGCATGCCTTCTAGCTGAGCTTCCGTCTCTGTCTGCCAACTGCCATTAACGTATGTTGTTCCAATATCGTAGTCTGCAGGCTCTGGGGTCTCTGTATTAGCTATACATAAAGACTCAGAAACCGCTCTACTCCCTCCTACATCGCTATCATCATTATTTGTCAGATCTATTTCAGACATATTGATAATAACTTCATTCAATTGGCTAGCGACAGCCTCTAAACTGGCTCTTCCTTCTTGCGAAGGAGTGTTTTCTTGGTTCTCGCTAGTTAAATCCTCTATAGGAATTCGAACAGGTGCTACCATTGCATCTCCTTTATTCTGCGAAACATAAACAAAAGAAATGGCTCTCAGCCATTCTCTAATGAAATTTGAAAAAATGAGTCCATAAGAGAAAAAATAGATGGACAAAGAGACTGGTTTTTGAAACAACTTCTCTTCATCATTGAGTTCAATGATTAAATTATGGGTAAGTGATGCAATGTCTTTGTTAGATTTATCTAAATAATTTAGGAATACGAAGAAATTCTAAATAATTTAGACATGAAGAAATAAAAGACTGGAAAAATATGCCACCAAAACTATATCTTTACACGTAGGCATACATCACGAGCATAGCATGTTTTCCCCCTGAGGCAGCTCTGTAGGCAGGATTTTCACCGCGAAAGCATATCTAAACTCTAGCTCTATGTAATTCTCTTTCAGCGTACCCCATGTTGTTTTGGCGTACCGGGGAATTTTGCCAAAGGCATGGATTTTTATCTAGTTTCTTGGAAAAGTTTTCTTGAAACCAACCTGTTTAATTACAGCCGCTTACGACAAAAATTTTTTACAAAGCCTTTGATTTTTCAACAGGAGTTGGCATAACTCTTCTTGTCTCTATTTTTTCATTTACAGTTCGATAAGTATAATTATAGGAAATTAAGTTTGTTATTCTGATCTATTCTATAAAAGAAAATGCAACTACGGACTTTTTTACTTGGAAAGTTTCTTTTCACAACGCTTTTACTTTTAATATAAGTTCTTTTTTATTAGAATTTTATGGGCAAATAGGCTATTAAGGTTATTACATCGTGTGGTGTTATTAAAAAAATATAGTAATCCCCATGTAGAGCGGTGCTTTGACTTTAGACTCCTATATGAAAGAAGAAAATCGTTTGTAGAGAAAATTCCTTCAGATGTTTTTAACATTAGCACAACTGAGTTCTGATAGAAGATTCGGTATGCCTTTAGGAACTAAACTATTATCTAAGTCATCTTTAGATGTACGAATTGCTATACCGATATTTGCGGAGAGCTCTTCTTTTATGAAGAACTTCTATAATTCTTCTGCTGACGTACCCCCCCCTTCCCCCATTTGTCTCAAATAGAAAATATATCTTTTTGCAGGACCTACTCTTCAGCCGGGGTAAATGGAAATTCTTGTTATGGAGAAGATGTGAATCATTTAGAGAAAGGAAATTTCTTAGGAAACTTTATTTCTGGATTACTATGCGGTTATTTTCTCATAAGAATAGGCTATTATAGCCTCCTAACTATCTCTCGGGGGCTTTCCTCGCGTTGGGGGGGGGGGGGTAGCCTATGGCTTTCCCTATTTCCCCTTGTTGGCATAGCTATGATTTGAGATCGGGTTCTGGATCGTTTTCAAAGGAGATAGCGGTAACTCGTAAGCAGTCATTTCAAGGCTGCTCATCCAAAGTTGAGAATATTGTAAAGACGCATAAACGTGACGCAAAAATTCTAGTCAATAAGATGACGTACTCCAATATTTGGAGGAATCAGGCCAAAAGTCAGATTCTTACGGAAGGAAAAGTACGCTTAGATTTGCAAGGATTTGATGGTGCTAAGTATAACTATCAATTACAAGTAGGTAATTATACTGTAGCTACTGTGCTAATCAGTCGCAATATCGCTAATATTAAATCAATTTCTGAGCAAGCATACGCTATAAGAAAAATTAAATCAGGATTTCAGAAAAGTCTTGATGATAGCCGCGTTTATCATGTGAGCTTCATATCTATTTTAGCAAAAAACCCTTCCCCATCTTCTTCTGCGAATGATAAGAGTCTCTCAAACTCGATTTAATATTTTTTGAAAAAAGTATTTCCATCTTTGTACTGAGGAAAATACAAAGATGGAAATGTTTTCTGGTTACAAGACTCACGATATTGTGCGTCTAAGAATGTTTTTTTCTTTTGTCGAGGTCTATAATTTGTGATAGGTCTTTATCTCCTCTTCCTGAAAGGTTAACAATGGCAATCGTATCCTTATCTAGAGAAGGAGCTATTTTTATCATATGAGCCAAGGCATGAGAAGATTCTAAAGCTGGAATGATACCTTCTGTCTTTGATAGAAGACGGAAAGCTTCTAAAGCCTCATCATCCGTTGCATAGGTATATTGAGCACGTCCAGATTCATGCATTTCTGCATGTGTTGGGCCAACACTTACGTAATCTAATCCTGCAGAGATAGAGTAAGTGTCTGCACAATTCCCGTCCTCGTCTTGGAGTACATACGAATGAAAACCATGAACCACGCCAGGCTTCCCTGTGGCAAATCTTGCCGCATGTTTCCCAGATTCGACTCCAAGACCACCTCCCTCTACGCCTACAAGTTTCACCTTTGTATTTGGAATAAAATGATGAAAAAAACCTATAGCATTGGATCCTCCTCCTACACAGGCAATCAGAATATCAGGATCTCGATCCGTATACTCTTTGATTTGGCTTTTGACCTCCAAGCTAATCACAGATTGAAAATCCCGCACAATCTTCGGGTAGGGATAGGGGCCTAACGCAGATCCTATGCAAAAATGCGTGTGGTCATGTTTAAAAATAAAATCTTCGATAGCGGCATCTACAGCTTCTTTAAGGCCGGAATTTCCTCTTTTCACGGAAACAACCTCTGCTCCCAAGACACGTATTCTGTCTACATTGGGCTTTTGTCTATTGATATCCGTTTCCCCCATGAAAATCACACATTCCATGCCTAAATATGCTGCTGCTGCTGCAAGAGCAACTCCGTGTTGTCCGGCGCCAGTCTCTGCCACAACACGGGTTTTCCCTTGAAACTTGGCTATAAGACATTGGCCTAAGACGTTATTGATTTTATGAGCTCCTGTATGTAGAAGATCCTCTCTTTTTAAAAAGATCCGTGGGCCATTGATGGCTCTAGAAAAATTTTTGACCTCTGTTAAAGGCGTTGGTCTCCCTGCGTAATTTTTTAAAATATGGTGGAAGGTTTCTCGAAATTGAGGATCTTTTTTTAATTGTTCATAGCTCCGGTCCAGATCTTCCAAGGGCTTAACGAGTTCTAGTGGAACATATTGTCCCCCATAGGTCTCGAGTTCTTCATAAGTTTCACCTAAATCTAATGAAAGGTCTAAATCTTCCTCACAAGTATCACAAGTATACATTATGTTTTCTCCTAATTATAAAACGTAATTTTTCTTTTGAATGAAATAACAACAAACAAAACAGTACATACCATCGCTTGGCATAGCCTACAGACACATAGGAGAAATGACAAAACGACGTAAAATAACGGTCGTGAAGCTAACAAGATGTCTAGTTAACAACACAGTTCAAAACAAAAATTGAATGAAATAAAAAGATTAACGGGCGCAAGCCCACCAAAACATTTGGGAGAAAGAAGAGCTTTCTAAATAAAAACTCAATTTTGACATTTGTTCTTTAATATGGAACAGCATTTTCAAGCCCACGAGGAATATAAGTGGTTAGCATCATTTTATCAAAAACACAAACATTCTAGCAATAGTTAGTTGTAACTTTTTTTCTGACAGTTCGATTTTGCTCTCCATTTCCCGAGAATAAAATAGTAAAATCCACCGACCACTAATGAGTAAAGTCATTGTTAATCGGTGATTGTAGAATTGCTTTCTTTTGGATTTTTCAGACTTCTTCTATATCTGATCTTCTCCCCCCCGGGAAAGATGAGTACTTGTGAGTTAGGCCGTAGACTACGGTCTTCTTCCGTAGCAATTTCTGCAACCACATAGACTCTTTTTTTCTGGTATTCACTTTCATCGACTTTCCTCACTTTCAGAATGACATCTTGTTTTAGACGCAACGTCATGTCCCCAGGCTTGTTACTATGAGGTTCTACGTGTTTATTCAATCCAAGCAGGGCAAAGTAGATATTGAAACCGGATCCACGTTTGTGAGCAAAAATCTCATTTTGTGTAGTGATTAACGAGAGTGTAATACTTCCTTTTAGCATTTTTACAAGTGTGTAGGGGCGCATATGAGAACGTACCCATCGAGGAACTTGCACTTTGTAGTAGCCAATAGCGTAATGCAGCATGCTTTCAGGGATTTTCCATTGAGGATTTTTATCGTATATATGCATGGCAGATTCTAATAAATAGCTATCGTATGCTTTAGCTCTCTTAGATCCCCATGCTCTGTCACGAAGATTCCATAACATGTAATCTAGTATGGTATGGAACTGTTTATCAATTCGAGGATCATAATTTACAACCTGGTCGTTAGTTGGGAATACTAAGCCTGATCGAGAAACCAGCCTTTCTGGGAATACGTGGTGGGTCGTATTTCTTGGAAAATCAATTTCTAGATGACGTAGCTCTGGACCGATAAATGTCAGAGCTGTGCCTTTAGATCTGGTAAGTCCTACATGAGCTCCTGAGATGAAAATATGTTTATAGCTTTCCCAATGCCGTTTAAAACCCTTCAACTTAATAACGAATGCTTGATGCTGTATATCGGTCTGTTCTGCCACTAGCCGCGTTATATAAAGATCTCCAGTTACCGGATCTAAGTAATACGAGCTTTTCAAGATTGTTGTTAAAGGTAGCCTATACTCCTTCATGGTGTTGTCAAAGAAGCGCAACGTATTTGCTGGCCCATTGTGAATCTTGTTAGAATCTATAGTGTAGGTTAATACAGCTAAGTTTGCTGGCTGATAACGCTCAGGAAGAATCAAGCGATGATCTTCATCTTCACTTAGAGGAAGAATATGGGAAGAAGCACAGAATTCTCTGACTAATGTGGCGAGGTTCAACCTCTCCTTCCCTAATATGAGCTCTAAGTGATTCTGATAACTTGGATCAATGAATGCGTGTGGATTGGAAGCCATCCAGGGTTTTGCTTCCCTCTCTAATGTTTTTTCGGTAATATCCTCCATATGTTCATTAAAGAAGTTTTTAAATACCAAACGCATGGCGCCTATCCCGAATCCCTCTCTGACATAGAAGAGTTTTACGATGAAATCTCTGTTTGATATGCTGACTAAATTTTTAGCATACAGTAACTGTCGTGATAACGCCTTATTTTCTGAGGCTATGTGATAGCGATTGAAATCCTGAAGGTGTAATGTGGTTGCGAAGACTTGAATTTCATCATAGAACTTCCATTTATGGTGAGAGAGCTCTGTTTGTGGCGTCTGCTTAGCTTTGAATGGGTAGGACTCTAGCACACTATGGAAGAGGATGTTATCCCCACTCTTTTCAGTGCCTTCGAAAGCAAGATATTGGAAACCATGCGCATCTATTGTAATGCCAAATTTCTCTAGAGCTCGGTAATTGTTAAACGTTTTCCAATGTAGATGGCGCATAGCGCCTTTGATATGTCCCGCCCAGAGTGTTCCCCAGATTTTTAGATTCACATCCCCTTTATTTTCCACGCCAAGGATATGCTCTTCGTTTTTTCGCGACTCACTTAGCATCAAGGTTGCCGTATTGTTCATGCTAAGGATGCCTTCAAGTCTTTCAGGAATTAGGACGGAGTAGCGGTAAAGAGTATGCCATTGTGTAGGGTCTTTTTTCAGAATCTTGTACCATTCCCCTAGTGTAGGACGATTCTGAGGATGTACTTCTATTACTGTTTTTTCAGGCAATGCTTCCGGATCCCATTGTAGAGATAGAGGGATCGTGTATCTTGGGGAAGAAATTTCTAAATCTATACTTGAATTACTGCCGTTGGTTATTCTGCCTTTTACTAAACTTGGAATAAGACTGCTGAGATCAAGATATTGAGGAGCGTCTTCATCTTTTGCTAGTACAATATCAATACGTTTAGCTTGCTTATTTGGTGCAGAAGACAAGATATAGGAAGAACCTACAGAACCCTGAACTGTTGTTAAGAATTCTTCCTGAGCGCGAATTTCTAATTCGCTATGCTTGTCAGGTTTATAAACAAAAAGCTTTTCCTGATCGAAATAGGATACATGACCGTGTTGTTGAGTGATGGATACCTCGGGAGCAAACCACCAGAGGTATTTTTTCATCCATTTCACAATATTATCCACGAATCCGGGCTCTTCAGGATGTTTTAACGCCCATGTAGATTGGTCACATTTTGTAAAACCTAAAGTGGTGGCATTTGTATGATTCCCAGGGATAGGTCTTTCTACAGCTTCAACTGTAATGCCATCAGAGAATTTGACTATAAAGTGCCCTATCCAACGATCAAACAAACTACTCTTATCTGCATTTTCAATGTATATGCCTTTGTGCTTATCTCCGTTGAGACCTAATAAGTTTAAGTTGTTCTCGACTGAATGCAGCTCATAGGAATGCATGTTGAGATGAAGACTATGATCCGTAGAATTCGTAGCGAGTACAATAGTCAGGTTCTCATTTAATTTAGGGATGTAATACCAGTTTGTCCCCGCTCCAGAATATACCTTCCCTCCTCCTGGGCTGACGTAGAATTTGGTATCACGATGTCCTGTTAAAGTATCCTGCCCTCCAGAAGAACCAATGATTGTAGAAAACCCTTTTTGTTTGATTTTCAACATATTTATTTTTGTGCCATTAGGTCTTATCAGAGGCACATCTTGCAGCCCTTGGGACAGATTGAATTGCACTGCCAATGGGGGGGGAATAGCTCGGAATGAAATCACATTTTCAGCTCCTGGAGCTCCGGTGAGGTTATAGTACCCAGCACCTCCGATTTGAACCGAGACTCCTCCTGAGCCCCCTTGAATCCGGATTTCATAATTTTTATATTCTAAGGCTTGATCTAGCCTTTCTTTTGAATCGTCATCTAAAAGACGAACAGGAACAATAGTTGTGTGCGTCTTCCCAGTAATTACCGTACTTCTATGATTTTGAGCTGTTAAAGGAGAGACAAAGTAACGAGATTCTGGATCCATAATTGCTTCCCGCCAAACGATTTTATTTGACAGGTAAACAACCTCAGTAGTGCCTTTGTAGGTAATTCCGTATCCTAGAATCACAGTGTTATAGGTTCCTGCAGGGATATGAGGAACTTCAGGAGGCCAGTAGCTATTGGCATGCCCCAGCGCTAAAGCGTAAGTTGGAGTAATCCTAAATGCATAACCGAGTTTTTCTCGGATCTGATGGTCCGATAAATGTGGCTTATGGCCAATCCATCTGTTAGCATTGTAGGAGCGCTCTCCTTTAAAAATCGGAGGATTGTGCGTTAGATCTAGATAGATATTCCCTAAAATTTGGTTGCCAGATAAATCTATAAGACCTCTTTCTGGGAACGCGGTGACAACATGCTCCGATCCATCTTCTAGAAATTTCTTATATTTCCCCCATTCCTTGTGGCGTCCTTCTGTTTTTGCTACATTGCGGGCAATGGATGAGGCTCCCATCCCGATAGCAGCAATAGGCCCGGCTGCCAACATCGCTGCAGGAGCCACAACAGCTGATAGTGTTAACGCTAAGGAAATCACATCAAAGGCAACTTGCACACGAGCTCCCATCATATCGCTATGTGAAGAGGCTTGCATGAGTTCTTCCACGCTATTGTAGAGACCCCAAACACCTGCAACAGTTTCTAGGATGGGGAGCTCTAACATTTGTCCTACTCTAAACAGCGCTTTCCCTACAGTCCCTCCAACTTTATTAGAAACTTTTATAAGTTGTTTGGACAAGACAGATTCCAGTCGAAGGCCGTCTATCCCTTTTTCGGTAATGAATTTCTTTCCTACACCTTGGACAATAGCTCCCAAGGTCATTTCAGCCATTTCTTTGACGTCTAAAGACAAATTGAAAATAGCTAGGGCACTTCCCCCCTTTCCTGCTTCCACCAAGCGTGCATATTGTATAATAGAGACTGCGGACATACCGAGCTCCATATCCATAACGCCTGTGCCAGCAAGGTCATTTAACATGCCCCCTAGCTGTCTAAATACTTTGACTAGTCCATGACTTGGGATTTGTATTTTTTTTTCCGGAGAGCTGCCACATTTGAATTTGAAGGAAATCCTATCTTCCCCATCGACTTCTATGTCTGTGACAGACACTCTATCTTGATTGCCGGGGGGAATATCTTTGATGGATGATCTTATAGAATCCATTACATTGCGCAACATGGCGCTCATTTGGTGCGCTTTAGTTTTGAACCCACCTATTATGGAAGCAAAATCTCTTGGAGTTTCAACAATTAAGCTTCTGCTGACCTCTTTTGTCCCAGGTTCTGTGCCGTAAGTGTCTAAGAGGTATTGAATGGTGCTAGCAAGAGGAGCGTCTAAGGTATTTCTAGAAAGAAAATCACTTAAAATCTCCCCGTTTATCTGTAATTTGTCTAGATCTGTTTCACGAGTTTTTTCATCGATCCTTTTATGATCAATCGTAGCTCCTGCGGCATATAAGTGCCTCCAGGATATTTTTTTACGACCTACATAGACATCTCCCCTTAGAATCATCTTATCTAAAGTAATCATATGTTGATCATATGAGAGGAATTTCAAGTTGGTCGATGGGAACCAGGAGTTCTCTGCTTTTTGAGAATCTAAGGTATAAACTTTTAGCTGCTCTTTTATATCTTTGTGTTCGGAGATTCCATAGCGAAGTTTTACTTCTTCAGATAACTGTACTGAAGATTCTAAGAAAGAGAGAGCCTGTTGTAATGTTGCAAAGTCACAATGTCCAAAGTTCGGGTCTGTAAATCTGTAACCCCAATCCAAGTGTTGAACAACTAAGGAATGCGTAGGCGTGGTCACTAATAGGCTTTTTGATCCTGTGCTTTTCGAGAATTTCTCAGATAACGCTGCAATATCCCATGTATGGGGAGTGAGTATCCCCTGCGTTTTTATCTCTTTGTTTCCACGATACTGTAACCAATCAATGTAGCTCTGGCTTTTGAGTAAGAATTTGTTATCTGCCTCTGATAGGGGGAGATGATCACGCTCTTTTGTTTGAAATAGAGAACTTACTGTCATAAGATTTTGCGTGAGGAAGGCATACTCTACTGGGGTTTTCGCTGACATGTAGAGCATAGCCAAGCCCATACAACGTCCTTCTAAATCATATAGGAATGTTTGCGGGTGTACGTGAACAATATTGGAGCCAAATGTGCGTGCTAAAACACTCCATGGATGTATATGCTCTCTAGAAAAATCAGGCCATGCCATTAGAGAATACTTCGCTCGTTCTACAACATTTGGGAGTGTAGGCACATCAGGAGGAGTCGAGAAAAGATCTTTACTTAACCCTGCACCGCGATAATCATACGGATTCATTGCTGTCGGCTCTAGCATTGTCGTCGCTAAGGGACGGCCGAAATCCGCATCACGTTGTAAGATCTGATTCGCTCCGGGTAAAACACCATCCAACAAGGCTGATGCTGCTTGTGCGAAATTCTTTTTCTTAGAGAGAAGTTTATTAATTTCAGTTAGGGAGAGGTATTTCTTCTCTTGCGCAAGGTTTACAAGCTCTTGAAGACGAGTGTCTTCAACAAAACAATAGATGTGATTTTCATTTAATAATTTTTTAGCGGATTCTAGAGTTAAGGAACCATCATGAATGCGTTGATGTAGCTGATAAAGAGTATCTAAATAGCTTGACATGATGTAGCTGGTTGGATTGAATTCCCCCGGCATAATGCTTGCCATTATACGCTCAGATTCCCCTCCTTCTTCTACTCCATATTGCATTCCTAAAGCAGAGACATGGCTATCAATTGGAGGGATGAGTAAATCAGGAATATGAGAGTTTTGAAGTTTCTCCCTTAATCCTTCAGGGATCTTATCTAAAGCAGCTTTTGCCTCTTCAGTCTCAGGATCTAGAGCTAGATAATTATATACGGCGCCAAGAGTGTCATGCATATCCTCATAATCAGCGTTTAGCGTTGTTTTCATCATATTGACGAGATGCTTTGAGGGGGGAGGCAAGACACTATCTACAGAAAAGATTCCTGAAATTCCTGCTTCAGCTACCATGAACCGATAGAGATCATTGGAATCAGCAAAGGCATACCCATCCCGATGCATACGTGAAAATAAGGATCTATCACGTAAGAATAGATCCAAGTTCTCTAGACGAACACGTTCGCTACTCTCAAATTTTTTGAGAAGGGCCTCTAATTTTTTTTGGGGATTTAAGACGCGTTTTTCTAACGTAGTATCATAGATTTTTTCATACCATTTTTGTGCGCTTTGCTGTTCCTGCTTATCCAGACCACTAAATCGGGTTATATCCTTCATCGTGTCAAGAATCAGCTTTCTTCTTTTGTGCTCAGGTAGACCCAGACACTTATTTATGAGCTCTTCCAGATCTTGATAGAAGTGCCCTGATGAAATCTTCTCTTCAATCTTCTCGATTTGAGGTCGAAGTTGAGCATCCTCTGTGATGCTATTCAAAGTCTCTAGAAAGTTCGTCAAATCTTCATCAGAGGAGAAACTACTTAAAATCTCTTTAGACTTCAGTTCCACATAGGTTGTTAAGAGATTAATCTGTTTTTCAGAAAGAGGAGCTTGCCCTACAGAGTCAATGAGATTACCAACGGCAAGTTGTCTCTCAGCTACAGAGAGCATATCTCTTAAAAACAAGGAGAGGTTCCCTGACGAGCTATACCATAAGGTAATGGTCGTCTGAGAATGGCTTTTGAGATACAGCTTAATGGCTTTTTCTAGGTCATCCTCGACATTTTTATACAAATCTGGGAAAAAGTTCATCTGATTGCCAACAGGAAGTTGCACACCACGAATAAGGTTTGCAAGCTGTAGCTGCAGGGAAAATAAAGATGTCGTTGCCGCAGGATCGTTAGTGATTGCTAGTTTGGCTTTAAGGATGTCATAATCTAAATCAGATAATTTCGCGACATCTATATTAGGGTTGTCAATAAGTTCATTAAACCTTGCTAACAAACGGTTAGGCAGTTTTTTTCTCGACTCCTCCTTCCATAACTTAGTGAAGTCTGCCTCATTAACTTTTGTACGCTCTATTCCCTTAGGCGTCTCTACACGTAACTTTGATGAATCAGAAAAAAGTAATTCCCCAGCGCATTTTTGTCTGACATTACACCACGAACTCTCATCTCCAGGAGTGACGTCATTAGCTCCTACAGATAGCGGATTCTTCCAGTCATAGGTAGTTTCACCATGCTCATCTTTAATTTGTTTATAGGAGCCTAAATACGCAGAATCTCCTAAGTTCCTCCCATTTTCATTAAGAAATTCTTTTCCCATCGGGCCAAAATCTTTGAAATACTTGACCAGTTCTTTCTTAATTAAATCAGGACCTGTAATTCCTAATGTACTTACCGCACCAGGAATAATCGAATCTTGTCTAAAATTGTAAAATAGACTCTTTCCGAGATAATCTTTGACTAAATAATGTCCCACCCTATCTTTTTGATCCAAATGTGTGAGATCATCAAGAGTATTAAAGAAAGTCCCGCTAAGAACGTTTTCCCTTAAGTCTTTTAATTCAGCATACGCGCGCTGTTGCCCTTTAATGACAGCGTCAACCGCAGCGCTGTCTTTATGAGCCATCATCAAACCATTCAATATACGAACATTCCAACCCGTACTCCACTTATGGTACCTTCGCAATACTGGCATCGTATCTCGAACCGTGTCAGGAGCCATCGTCTGAAAGAGACCTTTCTTAGACTTTCCTTTACCACCCCCTCCTTCGTCTTTATGTAGCTTCTCAAGTTCAGGGATTAACTCTTTGAGCTTTTTTTTGTCCTCGCGTGTAAGTTGTGATGTTTTGATTTCCTTACTGATTTCTTCCAATGTAACAGGGGTTTCTTCAGTCGCTATTTTCAAAGCTGCAGTAGAGATCACCCGCCTAATCTGTAAGTTTTCAAAAAACCTATTCCCGCCCTTGCTAAAAATGGCATCAGTAGCTTCCTGAGAATATGAGGGCATGATATCCAAATCGGTATAAATGCCCCCGTATTCTTTGAGCATATACATTCTGATCTGATCCGATGCTGCGGCATAATTCCATCGTAAAAACATCTCCATCTCATAATTATAGAGATTGGTTTTGTCTTTCATGGAAGTCAGTTCTTTAATATCTTTGATTTTAACTCTTTCAGACCCTAAACCCTTGTTGGCTTTAGCAACGATATCCTGAATTTTCTTTTTATTATCCTCTATCGTTTTCTTATATTGCTCGATCTCCTCTTGAGGAAGTTTCAGGTTTTGTTCGAGATATTCTATGCGCAAAGCATCCGTAACGGTACTCGTACCTTTAAGCATGCAGAAATTAAAAAACCCATCCTGAGAAGTGATCATGTTTTTTAAAAATAGAGCGTTGAAATTTTCCTTCACCTCTTTATTTAATTTGTCGTACTTCTCAGAAAAGTCGTGTAAATCCTTCTGATACTGTTCTTTTTGCTCAGCATCTTCAGCGGAATCGTATTTCTTCTTTAATTCTTCATAATTTTGAATAAAGTCTTTTGCAGCTTCCGGTGTTTTTTCCTTTATTTCCGTGATAGATGCGTCAAAAGCTATTCTTTTCAGAGTAGATGAAAATTTAGCAGCGCCGTAAGCACTCTCATCTACCCAGAAAAAGAAATCAAAATCCTCATATGTCTGTAAAAATACTTTGATGTAGGGACTAACATCATCCGGAGGAGATCCAGCAATCCAGATACCGTGTAAATGCTTATTCACAGCAACCCGATGGGATAAAAACTCTGTTTTAATCGTCGTCATCACCTTGGCACTTGCATGTGTCTCAGGTAACCCAGCCTTTTTTTGTATCGTTTCTAAAAAAACAGACTGTTTAACTAAGAGGTCTTGCCCTTTCCGAGAATTTTTCTCTGCTAAATTGTTGTAGTATCCTATAGCCTTCTTAATGTTATTGATGGACGCACGGCATGTTTTCTTCTGTGCTTCAGTTAATCCTAACTTATCTACGATGTTCTCTGGGGTAAGATCGTATTTCTCCGCACCTGCTTCTTGAGCTTCTTCTTCTAAAGCACGTTTCCTTCTAGAAAAAGAAGGTGAATCTTCTACATTCTGAACAGAATCCGCGGACACCGTCTTTTCGATAAGTTGATTTTCAGTTTTTTCAATGAAAGATGGCTCTAAAGCAGCAGAGCTTGCAATGACAGAAGAAGATTTAGAGATGTGCCTAGGAGCACGTTTTGCAGTTGTTTTTAAGGTCTTCTTATATCGATAAGAAGCTGATTTTTTTACTAATGTCCCCAGTACTTTTTTCTTGGCAGTAGGTCTACCCCCCCCCCCAATCACGGGCTGAGATAAAGAAGTGGTGTTCTGAGATATAGAGGCGTTAGAAGCACGTTGAGAAATCTCTGTCGTAGAATTTCCTGTAGCATTTGCAGCTGGTGGAATAATCGTCGGCTTGGCGATTTTAGCCGGTAATATCTGCGGAGGGACAATATGGGCAATAAGTTGCGCTAAATTATATAAGAAAGATGTTTTCCAGTTTCCCGTATGATTGGAGGGCGACGCTGTTGTTCTTGTAGGCTGCGAAGTCGTTAGATTATAAAATTCTTCCTGTAGCTTCTTCCCTATCTCCACAACCGTTTCAGTAGAGTTATTTTGATTTACAGCTTCGTCATAAAGGGCAAGCCTTTCATCTAAAGAAGCCGCGCGAGTAGTATTATTTTGACGCAAAGAAGAAGAATTAGAAGCTGCTGTGTAATTGGAGTGAGTCTGAGCCGAAGAGGCGACAGAAGTTGTTTTTTCTGGAAGAGTCATAACCCGAATGCATACGATGTATTTTTTATAATGTTCTAATCACGCAATGTTGTTTTACAGTAGACGAGGTCAAAATCGTTTGGAACATTATAAGGAACAAAAATATTAATACAATAGTTTTCTGTGTAAAAGCTACGCTTAGAAGCGCTTACGTATATCGTGGTCATTTTAGAAATATAGCAATGCATAGCTTTGAGATGCAGAGCCCGATGTGTTGTAATCTTAGAAGGTATGCCCCTAGAATGTCTTCAGCACGCGAATTTAAACTGAAATTCTTCAAAAAGATAAAATTTCATTAACTGTAGGACAAAGATTTTCTAAATATTTTTGTTTAGAGGACTTAAAAATAAAAAAATTGACTTCTATTTTTGTTTAAATTAGAATTTTTCGATTTGTTTTTTATTTTTAGGATTTTATGGCTTTTATAAATAGCATCTTGGGCAGACAGGTTTCATTAGAAAATATTGAGCCGAAGAAAAGTTTATGCCAATCCAAACCTCTTGTGGTTTGTGGCAGTATCATCGGATGTGCAATCCCAATAATTTTCGTAATTCTTGGTGCTTTAGGACTCGCTAGTTGTGCTAGCCTTCCTTTATTGATTTTAGGAGGCCTTGGCCTGAGTTTTATCGTTCTTGGAGCCATTGCATTCAGTGCATTTTTGATTGCAGTGAAGGTTTGTTTAAAGACTCCAAGAGAACCCGAAGATGCCTCAGTAGGTGCGTCAGTAGGTGCGCGAGTGGACATAGATCCTATAGGGGCAGAGGCTTTGAAATTTGCAGCTGAGACGCTTGATGCGGAGAGATCAAGAATAGAGCCTATTACATGTGGATATTTACGTCCCCCTATAGATGATGATATTCGCTATTTATGTGCTTTAAGAGGAGAAAGGCACAATCAATTCTTAAATTTATTGCGTATAGATGATTCTAGAGAACTCTCTTTCCCCGATGATCAGCTTTGGACTGATCCAGAATTTACACGCGTTTCTACAGAATTTCTACAACTATCCTATGCGATTAGTGTGCGTTCTTTGCTAGATTTAGAAAATTACCGAGCAGCACATCAGGATGCGACTTCAAATTTAGAAGCTCTAGCAAGACAGAATTCAATATACTATAAGACATTTTATATGATGTCTACTGCCTACTCCTTATTAAGACATACGTATATGTATTGTAGAGATAGCGCTTCTCAGGAACATATTGAAGCTAGAAGGGCGAGGTTCTACCAACCAGGCTCTATAGAGAATCAGTGGAGATTACTGTACAATGATTTCTGTCGGCAGGCACGTAGTTATCTTGGTGATCCAGAAGAAGCTGATATAAGAGAGTGCCGTCTGATTAAACATTCTACTTGCGATCTCGATCCCAGCTTCCATCAACAAGGGACAACCCCGACTTAAACATAGAACCTCATATATAGTGAAAAAAGACAGTACGCGCCCTAAAAGGGCGCATACTGTTATCTATACAATACAGCGCTCATTGTCATGTTTGCATAGGGAAGATTTATATTTTAGAGGTCCGTATTTACAAGATTCAAACGGACGTACATCCCACGATTGACTTCTGAATATCCATCAATAACGTGCATGCGTTCTAATTGTGCAAGTATAGAGTCCGGCAAACCCGGTCCCGATGGATCAGCAAGATGTCCCCAGAAAGTTGTTTTGAATCTCTGAGGGGAATCATCTTTTTCTTTATAATGTATGAAGATTTCTGGAGCAGTTAGATCTGATAAAATTCCCCCAATCAACTGGATAGCTAATTTTAATTTGATCTGTTTATCAGAACAGCCTCTTAAATCTGGTCTTCTTTGTAAAATGAATGCTTTTGGAATTCTAACTTCATCTAGATTTAAAGCGCGGGCTATCTTTTGATGATCTAAAGAGTCTAACGCTGCCGCAACCTCCTCAAAAGTCGCCTCTTCTAATACTTCTTTTAAGAAGGTACTAGGGACCTGTCGTAAAAATGCAGACATCACGTTTTTTCTACTTTCATACGAATCCATGGGTAGGCGGCTCCCCGACTCATTCATAATCAGTTGGTATTTGTTTTGACGGTGTTTGAAAGCCGCCTGCTGCCCTAAGATATAGGGAACTACATGGCGGTTTTTCATGCTTCGATAGCAATCTATAAAAGATTGCACTGAAAAAAGCGAAAGATTCGCCGCAGTTTCTCCTTGGGGACTACTAACAACTAATTGTTTATATTCTTCCTCATCATCTAAAACAACGATTCCTGAGCTCATGTCGCAGCCAACGTATTTCGGCCAAGATATAAACGTGCTACTTTCTTTATGACGTGCTTCCAAGACATTTCTTACAAATCTCGCAACAGTCGCTTCTTCTAAATCGATCTGAGGTGAGGGGGCTGCTTTATGAATGCTTATGGAATCATCGTTCAAGGTACAGGTATACTCAGGATAGTACTCGAAAGAAAACTCTGCTTTTAGCCCGTGATGTATCCCCTGTTTCTGATTGGGAAGTCGGGAAATCTTTGCTGTAATTCCGAAATTATCCTTTAAGTTTTTCTCTATAGATTTCTTATCTTTCTTCCCTGTTAACTCGGATTCAGAAATAAGGTTTCTTCCTGACAGGATGAGGTCGTAAAGGTTCAGATAAAGAGCGCTTAATTGTTGCTGACTCCCTAGAATATAAAACGTTTGAGATGTCCGAGAATCTAGGTAAAACCTTTCAGGAAGAACATTTGCAAATTCTTCTTCGGGCTTTATTAGGGTAATACCTTCAGCTATGAGCTCCTGACAAGCCTCTTCTTCTGTCGTTAAAATAGTTCTAAATTTGGTAGCGTAGGCTATTTTTTGACACGTGGTGATGATGTCTTTTTGAAGAGCTTCCGATAACGGTGCATCAAGATATACACACGGATAGGTAAGATGTAAGTATAAATGCAAAGCTTGCCTTAGCAGCCAAGCTACAATAACAATAGGAATAAAGATCCAAGAGAGTATTTTTAAGACTTTTTCAGCAGTAGATACTTCCCGTCCCTGATCTTGTATAGCAAATCTAAGGCCGAGCTCTGTTGATTTATCTATAACCTTTGTTCGCTTCCCTCCTAGATAAAAATAGGAATCTAGAAAAGCAGAGACTTTCTCTATCCGATTAGGAGTATAGATAGGTGAAAATGTTACAGAATTTAACATAATGTTCTTGCTGTTGTCGTCATACTTTACTCAAAAGACAGCCCCTCAAGTATTTCAGAGTGTGTTTTACTGGTTAAAATTTCGTATTTCTTGCCAGTCCTTAATGTTTTAAATTTAATAGCCGCTTATTCCTCATTCTATTGAGGTTAAGCGGCTGACATCATATTACAGACGGGATTTTTAATCTTTAATCAACCTAAAAATCTAGTCAAAATAGGCGCAAACTATCGTGTCGGTATTTTCATATTCAGAGAAGATCCCCATATGCACCAGCTGATCCATAATACTCTCCCCTAAACATTTTTCCTGAGTGCCGGTAGTCTTGAAGAACATAGAGCCATAATTATTCAGCTGATTAATCAATACTCCGTCGCCTCCTCCAGGATAACTTTGCCCATGCTTGTAGAAGAGCACCCTAGGACGCCCTTGGTCATTTTGAACAACAGCTCTTTTCGAGATAAACCCTAGGAAGTTTTTCACTAATTCTTTCTTTTCTTCATCTGATATTTGCCCCTGTAGAGCATCAGGAGAAAATAAAGGCGCTTGGATGTCCAAAGTGTTGTTTAAGAATTGTTTAGACAATAAGGAGTGTAAATTTTCTATCTTAGATTTTATCGAGCTAGGGATCTGTCCTAACATCCCTTTAAGATACTCTGGAGGCACACTCTTAAGTATCGGCATTAGGCAGGAAGCGCGATTTTCTATCTCCGCATTTTTATTTGGGCATCTTTGACATACGTGGCCAGGGTCAATGACCAGAGTCATATAGAGATTTTCTGCATTATCCATGCAGACAAATTTCCTGTGCGATTTTGCAAATGCCTTCCCATGATAACCTGTTGCTACAGTAAAGTTCACAAGATCATTTAAGCAATTCTGTAGGTTATTATGCTCTTCAACACTTGTGGAAACGTTCTTTTTATTCAAAGATCTCTCGTGTAGATGGATACTATGAATATGATGAATCAGCACGCCATCGCGTACACTGATACCCACAGGTTTGCTAAGGATTAAATTGTCTAATTTCTTTCGTTGAGCAACGTTTATCGCTTTTGTACAGTTCCATAAATGCTCCATTATAGAGCACTGCAGATCCTCAGGTTTCGGCATTACGTTAGCTGTAGCAGGAACTACAAAGGTAAAGGCTATATCCGAGAAACGCTGTGAGGTCATCGTAAGCAAGAGTTGAGTCGAGGTTTCATCTAGATAAAAATGCTCTACCCACAGTCCCTCACCTATAAGAGCTCTTCTAAGTTCATTGTTATTACGTAGTTTACCACGTAAATCCATGAACTTATCACGGATGGCTATAGCCTCTTTTAAATAGAGACCAATCGGTGTGCAGGGCTCTTGGCTATTGATCAAGACCACCCTATGATTTTTATGTAATATTTTATACAGTAAGAAGCGTACAAGCAGAGCAGTAAGCACAATTGGGAATATGAAATAAGAAAGGATTTTCAAAACCTTTTCTACAATAGAGACATTTCGCCCAGGACTAGTAAGACAGAAAAGTTCTCGTGTTTTTTCATTTCTAGCAACAATCTCTATCTGTTTCCCGCCGAAATAGAAATAACGATCTACCGTAGATAAAACCTTATCAAAGCAACTCGGTTCTTTATTAAAAGAACTTAAACAAAAACTTTCGTGTATTCTCATAAAGATTAAAAATATTTAAATAAAATTTAACAATCTTAAAACATTATAACAAAAAGCGTTAATTGTTATAACAGTTTTTAATGCAAGTAATTTTATTAAGATTTCTTAATTAAAAAAGAAACAAACCTGTCTAGAGAACGAATCTCTAGACACGAGAATTACAAAGAACTTTTAAAATAGGGTATTCCCCTGAGAGAGAAGATGATCAACGTAGTTGATATCATAGTCTGAATTGATGAATTGTGGATTGTCCAACATGAATTGATGGAAAGGTATAGTAGAATGCACCCCTCCAATATGAAACTCTTTTAAAGCACGCTTCATAATGGCTATAGCCTCTTCACGGTTCTTTCCCTTAGAAATCACCTTAGCAATCATAGAATCATAGTAAGGAGGAATAGCGTAGCCGCTATAGCAAGCTCCATCCACACGTATTGAAGGCCCCGCAGGAGGAAGATAGTAATCTAAACGACCCGGAGATGGGGCAAAGTTATTGCTCGGATCCTCAGCATTAATACGACACTGGATAACATGCCCCGTGAAAACAATGTTTTTCTGTTTCCAAGCAAGCTTTTTCCCCATCGCTACATAAATCTGCTCTTTAAGAAGATCAATCCCTGTAACTTCTTCCGTAATCGTATGCTCTACCTGAATACGCGTGTTCATTTCCATGAAGTAGAACTTCTTATCTTTATCTAACAAGAACTCTACAGTCCCTACAGAGTGGTAGTTGGCACTTCTCGCTAGATCTACAGCAACCTTCCCTACCTTGGTACGTAATTCTGGAGTGAGTATAGGACTAGGAGTCTCTTCAATCAGTTTTTGCCGACGTCTTTGTACCGTACAGTCTCTTTCTCCAAGATGGACATAATTGCCATGCTTATCTCCAAGGACCTGGACTTCTAAGTGCCTTGGGTTTTCAATGAACTTTTCAATATAAACATCAGGATTATTAAATCCTGCTTCTGCTTCTGCTTTCGCCGCTGAGAAAGCACGGAAAAATTCATCTTTCTCTCTAACGATGCGGATACCCCGGCCACCACCACCAGCAACAGCCTTAATCACTATAGGGAAGCCTATTTTTTCAGCGATTTTTAATCCCTCAGCTTCGTCTTTGATAATGCCCTCAGAACCTGGAATCACAGGACATTTAATCTTTTTAGCCAGCTGTTTTGCCGCTATTTTATCTCCCATTGTCGCTATAGACTCTGAGCTAGGGCCAATGAAAGTCAATCCACAACTTTCACAAATAGAAGCAAAATTCGGATTCTCACTTAAAAAACCATAACCGGGATGAACAGCATCTGCACCTGTAATCTCACAAGCAGCTAAAATATTAGATATTTTTAAATAGGATTTCCCAGCTTGAGGTTCTCCTATACAAACAGCTTCGTCTGCTAATAGCACGTGCAAAGCTTCTTGATCTGCTAGGGAATATACTGCGACTGTGGATAAGCCAAGATCATGACACGCACGTATAATACGTACCGCAATTTCCCCACGATTAGCTATTAAGACTTTTTTCATTATTCAGCTTTAACTATACGAAATAACTTAGATCCAAATTGTACTGCATCACCATTGGTGATTAAGACTTCGACAACGCGACCAGACATTCCGGCCTTAACTTCATTCATAACTTTCATAGCTTCTACAATACAAACAATCGTATCTTCAGAAACCATATCCCCGGGCTTAACGAAAGAGGGAGAGTCAGGAGAAGGAGAGCTGTAAAATGTTCCTACGAGAGGAGAGCTAATAAAATCTCCCGGAGATTGTTGGGAGTCGGCTTCTGTTTTTTCTGAAGCCACATCTTTTGCTACTGTTTTATTAGGATCAGTGGGAATAGGACGTTCCTGAGAAAAACCAGCAAATAACCTACTATCGTAAAATACAGGTTCTTGATTAGGTTTGTCTCCTGTGTCTCTTTCCAGTTCAAGCTCTAGCCCTTCACGTTTTATCGCAAAACGTTTCATGCTATTTCTTCCCATAGCAATCATGAGCTTTTCTATTTGCTTTAAATCCATACCTGTATTCTCTTATCTTCTAGCCTGAAGTTATACGCGTTGAATATATTCACACGTACGCGTATCAATTTTTATGATATCTCCAATTTCTACAAAAGGAGGTACTGTAATTTCGACCCCGGTTTCTAATAAAGCTTTTTTTGTCCCCCCGGTAATTAAAAGCGAGTCTCCAGGGAAATCTGTTTTAGATACCATCAACTCTAAAAAGTGGGGCAACTCTATAGAAAAAACAACATCATCATAAACCATAGCAGAAACAGTAACCCCTGCTTTTAAGAATAAAAAATTATCCTTCATGATTTCTTTAGAAATATAAATTTTTTCATAATTTCCCAAATCTAAGAAAAGAAAGTTTTCATCCTCAATATAGAGATACTCTAGATTTCTAGATTCAAACTGGGCTTCTTTTATTTCTTGGCCAATTTTAAAATTTCTTTCAACAATGACGTCGGAATCAGCAGCTTTTAACGAAGCCTTGATAAAAGACTCCCCTTTATTCCCTGTAACTTTAGAAACCGCTACGACTTTATAAAGACCATCTTTTGTGGAAATAAACATTCCCACTGAGAGTTGGCTACTTAATACCATGATTTTCTCCTCGAAGTAGCAAAACTTTTTCTTCCATAGTCAGCGCATCTTTTTGGAACATGTAGGATGCAGCGACTAAAATATCCGCACCTGCTTCGCGACATTCTTTTGCAGAAGCCTCGTTTATTCCTCCATCCACTTCAATCAAACAGGAATCTTCCAGACCCATAGTTTTAAGTGCTTGTCTTGTAAAACGAATTTTATCAGGAACATCAGGAATGAATCCCTGACCGCAAAATCCAGGATGTACCGACATTAATAATAGAACATCGCAGAAAGGTAAAAATGGAGGAATGAATTCTATAGAGGTTTCTGGAGAAAAAGCTAGCCCTGCTTGTATTCCACATTTTTTAATATAAGCTAATAATTCTTTGAGATCTTCGGAGGCTTCAAAATGCACGATGACACGATCAGCCCCAGCCTTTACAAAGGCTTCTATAAAATCAAAAGGCGTATAAATCATCGCATGAACTTCTAAGAAGAGGTCTGTGGATCTATTGATTGCTGCGATGACTCCTGGGCCAAAAGTCAGATTGGGAACGAAGTGCCCATCCATAACATCAATATGAATGAGATCCGCTCCAGATTCTTCTATTTTTTTTGCCTCTGCACCTATACATGCAAGGTCTCCTCCCATAATTGAGGGGGCGATTAATGTTTTCTGACGTTGTTTTTTATTCACTTATTGCCTATTGCAAACACATCAAAATTAAAGAAGCCTCTCTAAGGTGTAGTTAGCAAATCATTTATCTCACCATATCCCCGAAAAGAAGATATCTACAAGAAAAACTTCAGAGACGTAGATTCTTACATCTTTTGATTAAAATTCCTAGAGATCTTGTTGGATTTACATGAAAAATGCGGGAATCACTTCTTTTGTTCAAAATAATCTCTCAAATCTTTGAGAGAGCATTTTTATAAAAACGCCCAAAAATCCTATTTCTCCTCAGTTGCTTAGAGTTTATATTTTTTCTTTGTCTATGAAAATCAACGGCATAACTTTTGGTAAAGATCTTGATTTTATACATTCATGTAATTAGTCTGTGTCAAATTTAATTTTTTAAGATGGAAATAACCCCATGACAGTATCCACAGACAACACAAGTCCTGTAATATCGAGAGCGTCCTCACCTACTTTTGGAGATCATGGTAAGGATTTCGACAACAATAAAATTATACCCATTTCAATAGAAGCTCCAACTTCTTCAGCTGCTGCTGTAGGGGCTAAAACGGCTATCGAGCCTGAAGGAAGAAGCCCACTACTTCAAAGGATTTGCTATCTTGTTAAAATTATCGCTGCCATCGCCCTCTTTGTTGTTGGTATCGCAGCCTTAGTTTGCTTATATCTCGGTAGCGTTATCTCAACGCCTTCTCTTATTCTTATGCTTGCGATCATGCTTGTATCCTTTGTGATCGTTATTACGGCAATTCGAGATGGCACACCGTCTCAAGTGGTCCGTCACATGAAACAGCAAATTCAGCAATTTGGCGAAGAAAACACGCGTTTACATACCGCAGTAGAAAATCTAAAAGCTGTTAACGTTGAGCTCTCAGAGCAAATTAACCAACTTAAACAACTACATACTAGATTATCGGATTTTGGTGATAGGCTTGAAGCGAATACCGGTGATTTTACTGCACTTATTGCGGATTTCCAACTCAGTCTGGAAGAGTTTAAGTCTGTTGGTACTAAAGTTGAAACCATGCTCTCTCCATTTGAGAAATTAGCTCAGTCTTTGAAAGAGACCTTTTCTCAAGAAGCTGTTCAGGCAATGATGTCCTCTGTAACTGAGTTAAGAACCAATTTGAATGCATTGAAAGAGCTTATAACAGAGAATAAAACCGTAATAGAGCAACTAAAAGCTGATGCTCAACTTAGAGAAGAGCAAGTGCGGTTTTTAGAAAAGCGTAAACAAGAGTTAGAAGAGGCTTGTTCAACATTGTCCCATTCAATTGCGACTCTACAGGAATCCACAACCCTTCTAAAGGACTCTACAACTAACTTACATGCAGTTGAAAGTCGTCTTATCGGTGTTATGGTTCAGGATGGTGCAGAGTCCTCCACCGTAGAGGAAGCTTCACAAGATGATAGCGCGCAACCCCAAGATGAAAATCAATCTGATGCTGGAGAGCATAAAGATAGTTAAGTCGGGTATATGAGCGAACAGCAGAAGGGGTTAAAGCTGTAGGTGATAACGAGCCACCCCTTCCTGATATGAGAATCAAGAATCTTTAGTAATAAAAAGGCATGGAGAGTTTCTCTTGCCTTTTTTTTTATCTCTCTATAAATTTCCTTTCTAATGTCTCGTTATTCATCCAATAAAAAGCACCACTCTTCTAGGAAAACAGAAAGAAATTCTACTTCCTGGGAGCCCATCGCTGAAGATTATCATAAGATCGTTCAGGGAGAGGGGCATTATTATCATAAAGAGGTCATTCTTCCTAAGCTACTTCCCCTAATGAATCTACAATCTGAAGATTCTTTGGTGGATATCGGTTGTGGCCAGGGAATTTTAGAAAGAGCCATTCCTAAGGAGTGCGGATATTTAGGGTTAGATATCTCTCCGAGCTTGATCTCTATAGCAAGGAAATTGAGAAAGTCACGAGACCATGAGTTTAAAATCCAAGATCTTACAAAAAGGTTAGTCCTAGAGACTCCCCAGTCTTTTTCCCATGCTGTAGCTATTTTGTCGCTACAAAATATGGAAACCCCAGAGCGAGCGATTAAAAACACTTCGAAGCTTCTTAACGATGGAGGCCGGTTCTTTATGGTGTTAAATCATCCTTGTTTTCGTATTCCTAGAGTGTCTTCGTGGCATTACGACGAAGATAAAAAGCTTCTTTCAAGAAAGATCGATCGCTATCTTTCTAAAATAACCGTTTCGATTGTTGCACACCCTGGGAAAAAACAGTCAGAATCTTCTATTTCTTTTCACTTTCCTCTAAGTTATTGGACCCAAGCATTATCAAAATATGGGTTCGTTATTGAGAATATGGAAGAGTGGATATCACCGAAAAAATCCATAGGAGCACACGCAAAAGCAGAAAACCTTTGTCGCGAAGAGTTTCCATTATTCTTAATGATCTCATGTATTAAAACTCATAAGAACTAATAAAATAAAATTTATAAAACTTAGTATTAAATAATCGTTTTTTATTAAAATAAGTAAAAAATGCATTTTTGATTTAACTATGTTTCGAAAGCTCTCGATATTTTCTAGAAAGAAAAAGAATCCAAAATCGGGATTTCGAAATAACCGAATCATTAGGTCGTTCTTATTGGCTCCCCAAGTTTTAGTGAAAAATGAGGTGTCTAAGGAAGCGTGTGTTTTAAGTTACTATGGTTTGTTCAGCTGCATTCCGATACTGGTCTTTTTCCTAAGGTTGTCTCAGCATCTTTTTGCAAATCTTGATTGGAAAGAATGGCTTCTAGTTAGGTTTCCTGATTATAAAGAGCCCATTTTAGCAATTGTAGCGGCAGCGCACAATGCTACAACAAGCAATATCGGTTTGGTATTGGTGGGTAGCTTCTTTGTCTTTTGTTGGGCAGGGATTCTTATGCTTTTATCTTTAGAAGATGGTTTGAATAAGATCTTTAGAACAGGTTGGACTCCGATATCTGTGCAGAGATTAATCGCGTATTTCATCATTACGCTTGTCAGCCCAATGATCTTTATTATTGTTTGCGGCTCGTGGATTTACATTACGCAAATCATGCCTGTAGCCTATGCAAAGCTCTTTTCTTTAAGCCACTCTATTACCATTTTATATGTCTTTTCACGGTTGACTCCCTATTTATTCATTTATCTAGCGTTATTTTGCTGTTATGCTTTTCTGCCTAGAGTTTCTGTGCAAAAGACAGCCGCGTTAATCGCGGCGCTCACAGCAGGAACTCTCTGGATCTTTTTTCAGAAGGTTTTCTTCTGTTTGCAATTTTACTTATTTAACTACAGTTTTACTTATGGAGCTTTAGTCGCGCTACCTTCATTTCTACTTCTTCTTTATCTCTACGCGATGCTGTATCTTTTTGGAGGAGCGTTTACTTTTCTTATTCAAAATCAAGGATGCAATTTCATTCTTCCTACGGAAAAATACTTGCCGAATTGCTATGTAAAACTTGTGGTGTGTACCTATATTCTTTCTGTGATCTCGAGAGATTTTGATGAGGCTTTTACGTCTCCCACAGCAAGGAGCATAGCCAAAAATTCTAAGATTCCTATCGGAGAGATATTCCAATCTTTGGATATCTTGGAAAATGAAGGCTTAATTCTTTCTTATAAGAAAGCGTATAAGCCTACGCATAATATTTCAGGGCTTACTATTAAAGATGTTGTTGAGAAGCTTCTACACCTGAAAACCTTTAATCAAATCCATCCAGACACAGCGTTAAGTTTAATACAAAGTAGTCTGAGAGATATGTTTGATCAAGCAACGAAAAGTCCTTACAACCTCACTCTCTCGGATATCGCTGGAAAGATAAAATGAAACAAAGATCTTGGTATAAGACTTTAGGGATAAGTATAAGCTTGGGATTGCTCCTAACGTTTATCTATTTCCTGCCCCCGCTGCTTTCTAAAGGATCCGGAAAATATCTCTTTCTATCTTTGGTTCATAAGGAAACAGGGCTTTCCTGTGATGTTGAAGATTTGCAGTTATCATGGTTAGGACCTCAATATGCAAAAAAAGTCAAAGTTGTTGGGAAAAATAAAGAGGGGGAGCTGTTCTCTGCGGAGAAGATAGAAGTTAATGGGTCTTTATTGAGATTACTTCTTTATAAACGCCCTAAAGGCATAGCCTTATCAGGATGGTCATTACAAGTTGATGAGTCCTCAACTATAGAAAAACCCTCGGTAGGGCATCTCGATCCAGGAGTGTTTCTTTCTTATTTAGCACATAGCTCCATACTTTCCGAACATGGCTCTATAAGCATGAAGACGATTAAAGGGGCTACATTAGTGCTTTCGGGATTTTATGTTGAAAAGACTCCAGAAAAGCTCATAGTTAAAGGGATTGTTACCGAAGATAATGTTAGCGGAAGAGTATTCATAGAGAGTATAGTGACTCCTAAGGTTAATATTGTCGCAGAATTCAACTCCGTCCCTGCATCCTTTTTTAAGTTATTCCTAGCCTCCCCTGTTATGGATCGTATGCTTTCTGAAGAGGATGTTATAGATCTTCATGCTGCTGCTAATCATAGTAACGGTAAAATCCTTATGACAGCAACAGCCCAGGGAAGCCAAATTCAAGCAAAGCTTCAGGGATATATTCACCAATCTATATTTTACATAGTTGAGGGCAGCCCCTCATTTATAGAACTACAACCGAAAATTGCTTCCTTACTATGCTCGGAGTTATTTTCTTGTCCCACGCGAATTTCTAGCCAGCAGATCCGCGCTCATGTCGCTAATGCAAAGATTCCTTTAGACTTCACCCAATGGAGAGCTATAGAAGCGAACTTACAGGCTAATCTTCCCCTGGTTTCACTATCCCCGAAAGACCCGAATCTTTCCATACAGATGAGAAATGTCAGTGTGGGAATTAAGAAAAGCGCACGCTATACACATATCCGTGGATCTTCGGTAGCTGTATTTGGAGGCGCTGCACAATCCTATATCAATGGGATGATGACCATTGATAGTAAAAAACATCGTACGGAATTTCTTCTACAACAATCGATGCTACCGCATACGTATTTGCGTGCGTTATTCCCACGACCTTTTATCATTAATATCCCCCTAGAAGTTCCCTACTATTCTCTAGAGATTCGAGGGGAATATAAGAATTCACAGTTAAAAGCTGAGGCAGATCTCGATAACTCCCTATTAAAGATGAATTGCACATCCTCAGGAACCCTACAAGCTTTGCTATTTCAAGGTAGTGCTACTTACCATCTCGAAGACAACTTAAAGAAAAAATTTTCTCAACAATTCTCTTATGCTGAAGCTACGTTTTCAGGAAAAGTACAAATAGCGAAAAAACATATCTACTTCCCCAAATTTTCCGGAAAAATTACTGCCGGAGAAAATGAAGTTTTCATTCATGGGAAATTTGGAAGACCTAACGAACCTATACGTCCCGATACTTGCTCTACTTTAGTTCATGGCAAGCTTCGTGACTTGCCTTTAAGCATGGTTTCCTCAAAGTTAATTCCCCTACAACTGACTAAAGCGAGCTTTTCTTTTCATACAGACGGTGCACGCTATCTTACTAAGGGAAATACACAACTTGTTATTGAAGATCCTGAAGATCCTATACTTCCTCCTTCTAGGATCATTATTCCCGATGTTTTGGTCTCTGTTGTAGATCCTCAAAAGTCTATAGATATCAACAACATAAAAATTCAAAGTTCTGGAGAAATCATAGATTTTCCTATCGATAGGCTTCTTAGGATCCAACAAAAAGAAGCCAATTTGTCGACCTATATCGGCCCTACAGGAAATATGACATTTTCTGTTCTCTACAATCCAAAAGAAGAAGACAGGCTTGTTCTTCATTCTGCTGTGACAACAGAAGCTCTTAAGGGTGATATAAATTTGGTTATGGATGATTCCCTAATGCTATCTTCAAAAACACAAGGGACTTTACAATGGGAGATCACTTCAGAACGCTACGCAAGTTTTTTTGAGAAAGCTTCGTGTGCTCCTTCATGTACATTGCATAGAACAGCTATTGCTAGATTGGATATCTACAAACTCTCCTGTGCTGAGCAAAAATCAGGACTTTCTTGTCTTTCCTTGCTTACAGAAGGTGGTTTTGAAGGCTCCTTATCAACAAACCCTCTGATTTTCTACGATTATGTATCTAAAGAAACCTTCATCATTAACAACCTATCAGGATCGTTATATTCAAGTAATCTAGATACCAAGGTAGAGTATGATCTTCAGGGAAGCTGTCTTGTGCCCAATCAAGATAGTAAAATTTCCGCAGAATTTTTTATTCAAGGTTCTGTAGAGCACCTGCTAAACCCCTCAGAAAGGGAATTTAAACAAACTGCAGAATGGAAGCATATTCCCTCCCCATTCATTACAGGAATTTTCCCCATCTCTCCGAATGTAAAAGTCAAAATTTCTTCATTGGCGGGGCAAAGAATTCATGTAGGCATGACACATCATTTTCTCAGAGGAGAAGGGCCTATAACGGTAAAGGTAGATTCCGCGAACCTCCAAGCGTACATCCCACTCATCTTAAAAGAAAACGCGATCCTTTTAGAAGATGACCTTATCGCTACCCTATACATCAATGAAGAGATTAATAACGCCTTCTTTAAAGAATTTAACCCGCTAATTTCAGGAAATGCCTATTCACAACACCCCGTATTGTTACAGGTAAGCAAAGAGAACTTTTATCTGCCGATTTCCCCTTACTCATTTGAAGAATTCCGTATTCAAGCAGCAAGTTTAGACTTCGGTAAGGTTGCCATCGCTAATACAGGAACTATGTACGATCTCTTCAAATTCCTGGATATTGAAGAGAGTAAACAATTCGTAGAATCCTGGTTCACACCGATATTTTTCTCAGTGCAAAAAGGATCCATTATCTGTAAGCGCTTTGATGCTCTCATTGATAATAGAATACGCCTAGCCCTTTGGGGAAAAACTAATATTCTCAAAGATAGAATCTCCATGACCCTAGGAATTGATCCCGAAGTCATTAAGAAATACTTCCATAACACTTCGTTAAAAACAAAGAACTTCTTTCTTATCAAAATCCGAGGGGCTATCTCCTCTCCAGAAGTGGATTGGTCCTCAGCTTACGCACGTATCGCTCTATTAAAAAGCTACACAATCGCTAGCCCATTCAGCACCTTAGCGGATAAACTCTTCTCCTCCTTAGGGGATTCGACGCCTCCGCAAACCGTATCTCCCCTACCTTGGGAAAAACCTCAAGAGGCACCCGAAGATAATAGTGCCAATAAGGGTAGGCGGTTTTAATTAATAATAAAATAGTGTTTTATTAATTAACTAGTTTTATTAATTCGCAAAATAATAATTAATTATTTTGTACAGGATAAAACTATGAGAAAGCGAAATTCTTTCCTTAACCCTACGGCTAACAATAAGAGTAATAGGAACGAGCCTCTGGCTTCTATGATTCAAAAGACCATAACTATGGTAGAGAGGATAAAGGGAAATTCACAGGATCTTGTGGATTTAGATATCCATAAGATTCACGCAGACATTCAAGGGATCAAGACCGTTTTAATGAAACATGCTGAGGACATTGATAGCTTAAATACAAAAACAACGGAGGAGAAAGTTCAAGCTTTAGAAGCGGATACGCGTCTTATGAAACTCTCTCTTCAAAGTCTTTTAGAAGAATTGAGGGAGTTAAAGACTCTTATAGGAGAAGGTATTGATGAGTCCATCAATGATCAAAGCTACCTTGTTCGAGATGTTTTGATAGAGATCTATGAGAAATTCTTACCTCTATCTGGAGGTAGGCTCTTGGGAGATATTGATATGAATAATCATACGATTTCAGGATTAGAGACTCCTAAAAATCCTAGAGATTCTCATGCAGCATCCGTAGGGTATGTAGGGAAACAGTTATCTCCTATCCTGGATAAGCTTAACGAAACATACGAAAAAACTAAAAGGCATGACAAAGCGATAACAGGTTTTAATTTTCAAGTGATGCCGGTATCCGGGGGGAAATTTCGTGGTATTGTAGATATGGATGGTTATAGAATTACAGGATTAGCAAACCCTGAAGAGCGCTCCGATGCCATATCTTTAGGTTATCTCGAGCGTTATTTAGAACACCGAGCTCTTCCCGAGGAAGCTAAAGAAACTCTACTCTCACCTCAAATTACACGTATGGAAACCAATCTTCTTTATTCAACAGGATTGAGTCATAAGGTGGACTACCCTCTTCCTCTAGAGATTCTTTCCCAAGGAATACTAGGCTTTACTTGGGAAACAAAAAGCTCAACACTCTCAGGGAAATTTCCTCTAAATTCTTTAAAGCATACCTTCTCTAATGAGGAGCGCCGTTGCTTTGTATTAGATGATAACGTTTTATACGGGAAATATTCGGGAATCTATACTTGGGAGCTCACTCTTAAAGCTTTAATTCCCTCAGTGTTAGAATGTAGAGCGCCTAGCGTCAAATTGAGAGCCTGTTATGACTATCCTTCTTGGAATCATAAGGAAGAGCTCCAAAGTAGTACAAGCTATATAGAGATTCCCCTATATTCTGTAGGCACTATGATGGTAGGAGGACATAGTTACGATATAGTCGAGCTGTCTCCTGGAAATTCTCAAGTATTTACCGTTCCGAAAAACTGCGGTGGTGTAGCGCTGTATTTAGAAAATCATAAAGAAGGCGCCTGTCCTCAAGATCTTTATGTCGTGCAAGCTGCCTACTCCTGTAGTTGGCGACAGTACTAACATTAGGGAACAGCTGCATACGCAGCTGTTTACAAATATCTATCGCGCGGAATTTAGATAAAGATTTAAAGGGTGATCATCATCTAAAGCGCCGTCGCGCTTATCATACGTGCTAACAATTTCTCCCTGATCTACAAGATAGACGCGATCTAAACATCCCTGAACAAAGTGCATGTCATGAGTAGATACTCCTAGTGTAAGATTTTGATCTCTTAAAGACTCAAGAAGACGTCTAAATGTAGATGTTGAAAAAGGATCTAATGCAGATGTCGGCTCATCAAAAAGCAGCGTGTGCTTGTCCATGCATAGAGAACGGACTATAGCTACACGTTGTTTTTGTCCTCCAGAAAGATGGTGTGGATAACTTGTGGAAATGTTTTCAATGTCTAAAAGTTTTAAAAGATTACAAGCCTTGTCTTTGGCTTCTTCTTTACTTCTATGCTTCACCTTCATTTGCGGATGCATACAGTTATCTAAAACTGTCATATGAGGGAAAAGCTCCGGCTGCTGAAAGACTAGCGCGGGAGTCTCGCCTTCTATCAAGATGTCCCCACTTGAGGGCTCGACTAAGCCAACAAGAGCACGTAATATTGTAGTTTTCCCAGAACCGCTCTTACCAACAAAGAGTGTGATATGCCCTTCTTCTAAGGAAAACGATACGTTGGATAAAATGAGTTTATCATTTATCGAATAAGCAAGATTTCTAACCTTAACAGTCATAACCCCTCCTTCTTTCTAGTAATCTAGCGACATAAGAAAATAATGATGTCATAAGCAGATACAAAGCTGCACAGATGCTATACATCTCCATAGGATTAAGCTCCCTAGAAACAATATCCTTACTCACTTTAGTAAGCTCAGGAACGCCTACAACCATTAAAATGCTACTTTCTTTAATCAAGGCAACAAACTCGTTAGTTAAAGAAGGTAGGATATTTTTAAACACTTGCGGATAGATGATATACGCAAAAATTTGCGACTTTTTATAACCTAAAACTTTGGCAGATTCCCACTGTCCTACAGATAGAGCATTAATTCCCCCACGGATACTCTCAGCGAGATAAGCTGAGGAATTAATGCTTAAAGCAATTAACCCCGCCATTAATGGTGTAGGATCCAACCTAATGATGGAAGGAAGACCAAAGTAGAATATAAGAATCTGAATGAATAGTGGTGTGCCCCGAATTACCGTAACGTAGAGATTTCCTAGCCAGCGCGTAATACGACAAGGAAAATAACGCGATGTCATCGTTCCGATAATTAAACCTAATAAGGAGCCAAACAATATAGAGATCCCGCTAACGCATAACGTATACCCGCAACCTCGCAATAGCACCTTTGCTGTAGCAACCACATGTTCCATAACTAGCCATGCATATTTATTTACTCATAAAGCATAATCATGCAGTTATTCCGAAAAAACTAGCAAGAAGTTTTCTATATCTTTGGCTGTTAAGGAAATTGTTGATTCTGTGATGGGTGTGATGAAAATGGTGTCATCACCGGCTAAAGTCCCTAAGATGCTTTCTGCAAACTTGTTATCAATTAAGCTAGCTATCCAGGAAGCTGAACCAGGAGCTGTGCGTATGACAATTAAAGAAGAATTATGACGGATAGAAAAGACCAAATGTTTGATGCTAGAGTCGTCTATTGAGGGAGGAAGAGAGTAGCGGGCACCTTTGTCCCCAGGGATTTTTATAGCGTGAACCTTTTTTAGCCAGCGAGACACAGAAGATTGTGTCGTTGCAATTCCTAAGGAAGAGAGTTTTTCGCAAATTTCTTCCTGAGTTGAAGCTCCTTCTTCGTTTAAAATTTCTTTTAAAGCTTTATCCAGTGCTACATTTTTTTTCATTTTGCCTCTTGAAGTTTTCCTTGCTGATATTCAGAAGACCACTTTACTATAGAGCACTGGTTTATATTTTTCTTTGGTTTTTATGCTTACCCTTGGGTTGGAAAGCTCTTGTGACGAGACGGCATGTGCTTTGGTAGATGCTAAGGGGCACATTATGGCTAATGTCGTCTTCTCTCAACAAGATCATGTTGCCTACGGGGGCATTGTTCCTGAACTGGCCTCCAGAGCTCATCTAAGGGTTTTCCCCTCTGTTGTGGATTCTGCTTTAAAAGAGTCGGGAGTTTCCCTAGAGGACATTGATCTTATTGCAGTAACACATACCCCAGGGCTAATAGGTTCGTTAGCTATAGGCGTGAATTTTGCCAAAGGTTTGGCGATAGGATGTCAAAAGCCCATCATTGGTGTAAATCATGTCGAAGCTCATCTTTATGCAGCTTATATGGAAGCAGAAAATGTGGAGTTTCCTGCTTTAGGCTTAGCGGTTTCCGGAGCGCATACGGCGATGTTTTTGATGGAAGATCCTTTAACATATAAGTTAATAGGAAAAAGCCGAGATGATGCTATAGGAGAGACTTTTGATAAGGTGGCAAGATTCCTGGGGCTTCCTTATCCCGGAGGCTCTTTAATAGAAAAGCTTGCCTCCTGTGGATGCGAGGAATCCTATTCTTTTTCACCCTCTAAAGTTCCCGGTTGTGATTTATCCTTTAGTGGATTGAAAACCGCTGTTCTTTACGCAATTAAGGGAAATAACAGCAATAGTCGTACCCCCCTTCCAGAGCTTTCTGAAGCGGAAAAAAGTGATATCGCAGCATCTTTTCAAAGAGCTGCTTTCACGAGCATTGCACAAAAACTTCCTAATATTGTAAAAAAAATTTCGTGCAGATCGATCCTGGTCGGAGGGGGAGTAGCAAGTAATAAGTATTTCCAAAATTTATTAAAAAATACTCTAAATTTGCCTTTATACTTTCCCTCTTCTAAGTTATGTACCGATAATGCTGCGATGATCGCAGGATTAGGACGAGAGCTGTTTCTTTCAGATAAATCTACTATAGGAATTCATCCATGCGCAAGATATCATTGGGAATCTATCTCAGCTTCCTTGTCTCCTCTTCCTTAGTGCTTTATGGATGTAATAATTTTCGAAAATCACAAGATCACCTCTCTATAAATATGAAAGACGACCCGAGGTCTTTAGATCCTCGCCAAGTTCGTTTGCTCTCTGATATTAATCTAATTAAGCATATTTATGAGGGACTGGTTCAAGAAAATACTCAGACGGGAAATTTAGAACCGGCACTCGCAGAAAACTATTCTCTCTCTGAGGATGGAAAGACCTACACCTTTCATCTAAGGCAAGCTTATTGGAGTAATGGCGATCCCCTAACTGCTGAAGATTTTATTGCTTCTTGGAAACAAGTGGTAAGTCAAGAAGTCTCTGGAGTGTATAACTTTGCTTTCGATCCGATTAAAAACATTAAGAAAATTCAGCAAGGAATGCTTCCTGAGGAGAATGTAGGCTTTTACGCTAAAGATGATAAGACGTTAGTCATCGAACTAGAATCTCCAACCTCGCATTTTTTAAAACTTTTAGCCTTACCTATTTTTTTCCCTGTTCATAAAGAACAACGTGAGTCACAACTAGCTCTCCCTATCGCCAGTAGCGCCTTTTATCCTAAACAAATTAAACAAAAGCAGTGGCTGCGTCTTGAGAAAAATCCTCATTATTACAACCAAGAGGCAGTAAAAACTCAAACGATCACAGTGCACTTTATCCCAGATGCAAATACCGCAGCTCTGTTGTTTAATCAAGGGAAGTTGCATTGGCAAGGGCCTCCTTGGGGAGAACGTATCCCAACTGAGACGCTATCTCATCTGCAATCCAAAGGAAGTCTCCGCTCTTTTGACGTTGCAGGGACCTCTTGGTTAACTTTCAACGTAAATAAGTTCCCTCTTAATCATGCGAAGTTAAGACAAGCACTCTCTTTGGCTTTAGATAAGGAATCCTTGGTTTCTACAATATTTTTAGATAGAGCAAAGCCCGCGCTACATTTGCTGCCAAATAACTTGCATACCTACCCGAATTTAGAGCTTCCTTCTAAAGAACAGCGTAAGCATCTAGCGAAAAAGCTCTTTCAAGAATCTTTAGAAGAGCTGAATATCACATCAAAAGATTTGGAGAGCCACTCCTTAGTCTTTCCTTCAGGTTCCTCTGCAAGTGCTTTACTTGTTCAGATGATTCGTGAGCAATGGAAAGATACCTTAGGATTTTCTATTCCGATAGCAGGAAAAGAGTTTGCTCTTTTACAAGCAGAATTAGCTTCGGGACATTTTTCATTAGCTACGGGAGGATGGTTCGCAGATTTTTCTGATCCTATGGCATTTCTAACAATTTTTGCTCACCCTTCCGGAGTGCCTCCCTATGCGTTAGATCATAAGGACTTCATAGAGCTCCTAACCACTATTCAAGAAGAAAGGGATCTAGAAAAGCGTAATGAACTCATTTCACAAGCCGCTTTATATTTGGAAACTTTCCATATCATCGAACCGATTTATCATGACGCTTTTCATTTCGCATTAAATAAAAAGTTATCGAATTTTAACTTTTCCCCTACAGGAGTCGTGGATTTCCGTTTCGTTAAAGCACCCTAATCCCCCCTTTAAATAGAGAGTCTATGAGTAATCTGCATGCCATGCAGATTACCTTAATCCTGCGGCATGGTTAACCATTGTGATTGCCCTACAAGGAACTCCCCTATAGGGCTCAACAAAGAAAACTTTACAACGCTCATCGTAACCGTTCAAAAAGAAAGAGATTGAGAAAAACATAGCCATTTTTCATCTGTAGGGGAATTTCTGTGCAGGTAAAGTTTCTTCGTAGTTATTTTTATTCTTTTTTTGTTATTCTACGCATTTTTAGCTATGTCACGAGGCCCTAAGCACCATGGAAATGACAAGTAATGAAAATAAAGATGGCGGGAAAACCTTGCTCCCATGTCCTCCCTGTGTGATGGTAATCTTCGGAGCTACCGGAGATCTTACAGCGCGCAAGTTATTCCCAGCATTGTATCATCTTATTAAAGAGGGTAGGCTGTCTGAAAACTTTGTCTGCGTAGGTTTTGCTAGAAGAAAGAAAAGCCATGAGGAATTTCGTGAAGAAATGAAACAGGCAATACAAAACTTTTCACGTGCTCAAGAGCTTGATATCCGCATTTGGGAAGAGTTTGAATCACGTATATTTTATCACGAATCCAACTTCTCTTCTCCCGAGGGCTACGCCTCATTAAAAGAGAGACTTGAGGATATTGATAAGAAATATAAGACACAAGGGAATCGGCTATTTTACTTATCAACGCCTCCAGAGTATTTCCCCGAGATTATCGAAAATATTAATAAGCATAAGCTTTTTTATCATGATCAAAGCGAAGGCAAGCCATGGTCTCGAGTGATTATAGAAAAACCCTTTGGTGTGGATCTACAAAGCGCTAAAGAACTACAAAAGTACATAGATGATAATCTAGATGAAGATTCTGTCTATCGTATCGATCATTATCTGGGGAAAGAAACTGTACAGAATATTCTTACGATACGTTTTGCAAATACTCTATTTGAGTCTTGTTGGAATTCTCAATACATTGATCATGTGCAAATTAGCGTGAGTGAATCTATAGGCATAGGCACACGAGGGAACTTCTTTGAAAAATCTGGAATGCTTCGTGATATGGTGCAAAACCATATGATGCAGCTTTTATGTCTATTAACTATGGAACCTCCTTCAGTATTCAATTCTGAAGAAATTAAAAAAGAAAAGATCAATATTCTTAAGAAAATCCGTCCATTTGCTAAAGAAGATATTATTCGTGGACAATATGGTCCGGGAGAAGTACAAGATGTGTCTGTTCTTGGCTATCGTGAAGAAGACAATGTAGCTCCAGATTCTAATGTGGAGACTTATGTAGCGTTAAAGATGTTTATTGATAACCCACGTTGGTTGGGAGTGCCTTTTTATCTTCGAGCCGGTAAACGTCTTTCTAAACGCTCTACAGATATCTCTATCATTTTCAAAAAGTCTTTGCCCAGCTTATTTACAGCGGAATCTTGTCCCGTATGTCCTTTAGAAAATGATCTGCTAATTATCCGTATACAACCGGATGAAGGCGTGGCCTTGAAATTTAACTGTAAAGTTCCTGGAATGAATAATATCGTACGTCCTGTGAAAATGGATTTTCGCTACGATACGTATTTCAAGACAACGGCGCCGGAAGCTTACGAGAGATTGCTTTGTGACTGTATTCTAGGCGATAGGATTCTATTTACCTGTAGTGATGAAGTTATGGATTCTTGGGAGCTCTTTACACCGATTTTAAAGCGATGGGAGCAAGATTCCTCAGATGCGCATTTCCCTAATTATGTTGCTGGATCTTCAGGTCCTAAGGAAGCAGAGGAATTACTACAAGCTGATGGAAGAAGTTGGCGTCCCCTGTAACTTAACTGTATTTTGAGATAATTATGGCAACATTAGTGAATTTTAACGATACGAATAAACTCCTCCTCACGAAGAAACCCGAGTTGTTTATTGATCTGGCTAGTAAGGATTGGATAGCAAGTGCTAATAAATCCATTAAACAGCGCGGAGCTTTTTATGTTGCTCTTTCTGGAGGGAGAACTCCTTTAGAAATCTTTAAGGAAATTGTAAAAAACAAAGATAAGATCTCCGATCCTACTAAGATCTTTCTATTTTGGGGAGATGAAAGAAATGTCCCCCACACATCTTATGAAAGTAACTATGGTCAGGCCATGAGTATTCTTCGGGATTTGTATATTCCTGAAGAGCAGATTTTTCGCATGGAAACTGAAAATCCTGACGGAGCAAGAAAATATCAAAACCTTATAGAATCCGTAGTTCCTGAAGTAAGTTTTGATATGGTTATGCTCGGGATTGGTGAAGACGGTCATACCCTATCCCTATTCCCAAATACACAAGCTCTAAAAGAACAAGAGCGTCTAGTCGTATTTAATGAAGTTCCTCAATTAGAAACTGAGAGAATGACTCTTACCCTTCCCACTGTGCACAAAGCAAAACACATAGTTGTCTATGTTCAAGGAGAGAATAAAAAAGCTATCGTAAGTAGCGTATTTTTCCCTAAAGATAAGCAACCGCAACCCTACCCTATAGAGCTGGTCGGACAAGCAAAAACGCCTCTATTTTGGATTCTTGCTGCAGATGCTTATGATTCGAAAGATTTCGACTCGATTTCCCCACTGTATAAATTAGATATTATCTAATGTATAAATAGGGATCTGTAAATCTAAGATCAGGAAACACTTCTCCTAATTACTCTATCTATTTCATCGCGTAGCTTCTTCATAACTTGGAGGTAGGCCGCTTCCATACAGATCTGCATAACTAGGCGGAGGGGCACTTGGAGTTGGAGATGTCTGTCTGGAGTAATGTAGAAGGTTTTCTATATCTAGATACGCACGCTCCATTTGATTAAATAACCTTTGAGGAGATTTTGCTAGAACCTGGCGCGTAACCCTCCGGCTCATCGCATTTCCGTCGTAGTCCTCAGGATTATTCAGGATTTGGTCTGCGACCATAGCATAGAGAGTGGCAGTATTTAAATGTGCGACAGCAGTTTGTTGTCTTTTGGCCATATATACCGAAGCAATCATAAAGCCTATGAAGGCAACAACTATTAAGCTTCCTCCTGCAGCGCAACAACCAAGAATAGCAGCGGAAATAGCAGCAGCAGCTAAAGGACCAGAGAAGAAAACACCTAATACAGCAGCAGCAGCTAATGCCGCTATAGCCAGGGTGCAAATAATAGCGCACACTAAGAAGGCTATTTTGGAAGCTCTGTAGTGCTTGTAGGCGGAAACTAACTCCTTATTCCCCTCTACAGTTAATAGCGCAGCAGCTTTTGATCTGGCGCCTGCCTGATCATTGACGCGAGAGTCTGCTAAATCTTGAATAATCTCATTATTAGACTCTTGTAACTTAGAGATCGTTTTAGAGACACTATGGATTTTCACGGCGCTTAAAATAGCAGAGCCTAAAGAAGAACCGAAAATTGCTAAAATTAAAGTGGCAAAGATACCAAAAATAACAGCAACGATAACAGAGTCGCCAGAGTTCCCGGATCCCGCCCCATTCAATATATGACATAGAGCATGTGCACAAAGAATGTGCTCAACACAATGGCATACAGCACTTGAAGCCGACATCATCGCGAAAGCCGTTTCCATTTCTGAAGAGGTGCCTGTAGGATGCAAAGCAGGACACGTCGTTGCTAAATTATTTATTGCTGCAGATGTTGCGCTAGATCGATAAATTAGAAAAGTATGAGCAGGGGAGCTCATAGGTAATTCTGTAAAACTGTGAGGTCCATGGTCCGTAAGATCTAAAATCGTCGAACGAGCACTCTCGTTAGAGGCTAAGAGCTTATTGTTTAAGGAAGTAGACGCCATACTTTAATTTCTCAAAATAAATTAAAATTATAAACGATTCCTGTCTTTAAACTGCAATGATTATTTTACTAGTTAATTAACAAGCTCTTTGCAAATTCTTTAATTGTTTAAAAAATCTTTACCATTTAACTAGATTGGCTAAATATGCTGGACTGCTCTCCATGAAGCAAACAGCTGAATCTAAAGATCCTAGCTCTGCATAGCCATTTTGATCTGCCCTATAAACGAGGATTAATCCTTGAAGAATGGAGCCTATCAAAGGTAGTAGGATGAGATGTTCTGTGATCATTTCTGTTCTTAATCTACCGAAAGCTCGTCGTAAAGATACTTCATCATCCCCTCTACATGGAGCCGTAATGAGCTGGAATAGGAATTTCAATGTTTTAGCTACTATTTTTATAAGTAAAATTGCCCAGGCTAAGATGCTTATAACTATAGAAACTACAGGAAATGTAATAAGATCGAAAACTGCACACGAAGTTTTTTGCGATGTTGAAAAACCGCTAATATCTTCATTGCCAAAAGTTAAATAACACGCCATGATATCCCCTCTAATTTGGTAAACGTTAATTTCTTATTACTTTGGTTTCTTCTTCTATCTTCTTCTAAAACCTTCTTCATAGGCTGGTGGAAGTTCTGCATAAGGAGGAGGCAAAGAAGGCGGTAGAGGTATGGAGCTTTCTCTAGAATCAATAGCAAGAGAAGCGATTAGATCTGACAGGCTATTTGTGTGTAGATACTGTCTTTCTATAGGGTGATTTCTCGTGGATTCTTCAGAGGGAATGAAAGGAGGGAAAACTTGAGGATCTAAAAGATCGCTATAGGGACTCAGACAGTTTCTGGCTACTACAGAGGAGAGGTTATCAGAATCTTGAGATGATACACGAATTTGTTCGCTAATGTGGAGACACAGCAGCGAACGATGAATAGAGTCTATAGCCGCTTGTCGGCGGTAATAACTACAATGAGATTGTGGGATGGAAAGTAGGCCTAAAAGAAGAAAAGCAAGTCCCCCAGCGCCTAACGTCCATGCTGCTTGAGACATAAAGGAGGTATCTGAGAAAATGCCCCCAGCGTTAAATGCAAATATACACCCTATAATGAATACTATGATAGCGAGTACGGAGAGTATCGCTGTGGCTAGAGCAGATACCTTCCAGGCAAGTAAGGATGATGCGGTTTTTCTAGCATGATTTAATGCTGATGCCGCTGCTAGATAACCGCCTTTTTTAAATGCGGATATTGTGTTGTCTTGCTTGATAATTCTTAAGATTTTTTTCTCATTTCGATAGAAAAGAAAGCTTTTTTGAATAAGCGAGCAGACACTAATAGTACTTCTTATTACACTGCCGAACGTATTTTGAAAGATAACATTAATTAGTGTGCAAATTTCGTGAATTAGCGTCAGAAAAAGACTGGAACTTTCTGATAAGCTTAAACACAGACTTCCCCTCAGAGAACATACCGAATATTCTGCCCCATGTTGTACAACAGGAGAGGTGTCTTGCTGAAATAGAGGAGCCGTTTCTAACGTGAAAACGTGGCTTATAATCGCTAGATTATTAATGTCTAGGTTATCGACACACTGAGAATCTGAAATCCTAATTAAAGGACCTGGATCACATTTTGTGATTTCATAAATAGAGTTCTTTCCTGTAATAGAATCGAAGAAATCTAAAATCAGGTTGTTAGGATTAAGATTGTCTATAGGATTTGTCATTAGATCTATAGTTTTCGTAATAAAACAGGAAACAACCGAAGTATTGTATTTTTATATATCGTTTATTTCAAATCCTTTTAACTTTTTAGCCTAAGGTATTAAGTTGTATTTGTTAATAAATGTTTTAGAGTTTAACTGTTGCGCGATAGAGAGAAATTTTCCTATTCTCTTCCTGGATTTTTGATTTCTAAAATGTTTATTACAAGGTTTTCTTTGATGCACGTTTACAGCATTAATGATAAACTCTTGAATTCATGCACCCCCCTCCCGAGTGGGAAAGATTTGATAATAGTTATGGTAAATAGTATTTTTTACATTATTATGGGGCCTCCGGGCTCTGGTAAGGGCACGCAATCGCAACGTCTTGCTAATCACTTAGGGCTTCCTCATATTAGCTCGGGAGACCTTTTCAGATCTGCTATAAAGTCAGCTACCCCCCTAGGAAGTAAAGCTGCAGAATACATAAATAAAGGACTTCTTGTTCCCGATAATCTTGTCTGGGAGATAGTACAAGAAACTTTAAATAAACCAGGTTGTAAGTCTGGATGTATTATCGATGGATTTCCTAGAACTTTAGATCAAGCAGTCCTTTTGAATGATTTTTTAGTTAAATCCAATGCAGCAGATTATCGTGTAATACAATTAGATGTTTCTGCTGAGGAAATTATTTCCAGGATTCATTCTCGATTTATTTGCCCTGCATGTAATTATGTATATAACCAGAGTCAAGGTTTTAAGGAGTGCCCAACATGTCATGTTGCCTTGATTCGTCGTTCTGATGATAGTTTAGAGGTTATTCATCAGAGACTAGAAAGTTATGAAAAAGCTACAGTTCCTGTAATTAACTATTATGAAGATCTGGGAAAACTCATCCATATCCCTTCTGAGACATCTCCCGATGAAGTTTTTCAAAGTATTTTAGCTTGTACGGAAGCCTAACCGGGAAGTAAGCGCCTACTATAGATAAGAAAGATGAAACATTATCAACTTTACACATCTGTTTCAGATCTTTCATCTAAGCACGGGGATCTAGAAACACAGTTGCTTTTTGGAGAGCGCTTGCTTGTTGGTAAGGATACGTATTATGCCTATTCTCAGTTGGTTCGTGATCAGGATATTTGGCGACCGTATCCTGTTAAACACATGTCTTCCAAAACCTCTTTTTCTCCCCTGTCTCAATACATCCTACCCAATGCTGTTGTTAGGTCTTTTGAGGCTTTTTTAGAGCCGTGGCATATACCTCTGCCCTATGGCGCGCCATTATCGATAGATTCTCGAGGGAGGGTAACCCTCCCCGAAGAAGTTAAAAAAGGAATGAAATTCCCTTTTGATAAGGAAGTTCCTTTTTGTGATGTCAACCATGTGCGTTTTTGTGATGCTCACCCCTCCATAGATCTTTTGCTTAGGGAAGCTGAAAGCTTTTTAGATATTCCCTATGTGTGGGGAGGACGTTGTGTTCACCACTCCCTCATAGATTATGGATTAGATTGTTCAGGGTTTGTGAATATTCTATTTCAAGCCCATGGATTGAGTATCCCTAGGAACGCTAGAGACCAATACAAGGATTGCGAGATAGTCGAGTGTTTTGAAGATCTCCCCCCAGGAGGGCTGGTCTTTCTTAGAAATGATCAGAACTCACAAATTTCCCACGTTATGCTGAAGAAAGACCCCACCTCTTTAATTCACGCAACCCAAACCTTAGGGAAAATTGTTCGGGCTTCTTTAGGGGTGGATATAGAGTTTAGCAAAGAGAGATTCCAGACTCTAAATAATCAAGGCTACACATGCTTTGGAATCCCAAAGAAAAGAAAGATCTTCTTTTAAAGAAAAAATAATAAGTTTTTTAGATTTGGAAAATAAAAAAGCAAGCGGACTGAGTTGTAAAAACTCCTTCGCTTGCTTTGAATAGGTAAAAAATAACGGATCTTAACGTTTGGAGAATTGGAAGCTCTTACGTGCTTTCTTGTGTCCGTATTTTTTACGTTCTTTCTTCCTAGGATCTCTAGTAAGAAAACCGTGACTTTTTAATTCTTGTTTTGAATCAACATTCTTTTTTAACAAAGCTCTTGCCAACCCTAAGCGAGTCGCAATTACTTGTCCTTGAATTCCACCGCCATTAATGCGGATAATCAGATCACATTCATTGGTGGTTCCGAGAACTTTCATTAATGGGGAAAGAATGGTAACTCTTTGAATTTCTAAAGGAAAATATTCTTCAAAGGCTTTTCCGTTTACATCAATTTTACCAGTTCCTGGACGAAGGCGAACGCTAGATACCGCTTGTTTTCTTCTTCCAGTAGCTACTGATTCTTCTATTGTATTTTTTACCACAACTTACCCCAAATTAAACATCTAATAAAATCGGCTTCTGAGCTTCGAACGTTTTGTAGCAATCCCCTTTTAATATTCTTAAGGATTTCAACTGACGTTTACCCAAGCGAGTTTTGGGCATCATACCTTTAATTGCGTGCTCGATAATATAAGATGGTTTTTTAGCTAACATATTTTCGAAAGGAATCTCGCGCATTCCTGAAATATACCCTGTATAGTATCGGTATATTTTTTGACCTTTCTTAGCACCTGTCAAATGCACTTTCTCTGCATTGATAACGATAACACCATCACCCATAGCTATGTGAGGCGTATAAGTTACTTTATGCTTGCCTCGCAAGATTTTTGCCACCTCTGAAGAAAGCCTCCCCAAGGTTTTGCCTGTAGCATCGATAACATACCAAGACTTATTCTGAGCATCAGATGCTTTAGCAATGGTTGTTTTCGTGTCTTTTCTTTTTTCCATAGTAATATAACCGCCTTATTAGAAGGGGGGATTATAAATTTGTGCAATTTTTTTTCCAAATAAAAAGCAACAAAAGCAATCGTGAGATGCATTTCCAAAAGATAATTAATATAAATTGATTATTTTTTGAAAGGGAAATCAAAACTACTTTATCGTGCTCATAGAGCCACAGGAAGGCATTCCCTTCCAAGTAATTCAATGCTATTTCATGTTAAATAAGCTAGCTTTATTTTTTTTATTTTACAAAATTAGAAAACAGCTACTCTTTTCTTTCTTTTTAAGAATCTTATTTACAAAGCTATAACAAATAAAACATAGCTTCGTTGTAATAAAGTTTTTAGTAGAACTGTCTGATCGTTATAATGCCTTGGTAGAAACACACCTCGATTATCATGCGTGTGCTTACAGACACCTAGATTCTAGGGTTTTTTCAGCCCTAATTCACATAAGATTAATCATAATTTTCATTGTCAAAATCTGCGTATTCCAGGGTGTTTATTATGTCAGGAATTATTTTACATTCCCTTTTTAAGAATGATTGCCGATGTCATGCTTCTTATTCGTTTGATAAACGAATTCAGGATCGTTTGACTATAGCCATAGTTATGGCTGTTATCTCCGCTATTAGTTTGATTATAGCTATTATTCCAGCAATTATTATGGCGACTCCTATAGGATTTGTTTGGGCTGGAACTTTTGGTACTATAGCTCTTGCATTATTTGTTTTTGCGATGATCACGAACTATTTAAGAAAGAATATGCCTGAGGGATTTAAGGAGGTTCTTAAGGAGAACTATCCTGATGCTTTTTGTAAGTTTATTCAGAAGAAGCAGCTCACTATTCAAGAAATACGTCTATTGCTTCATCGATTGGAAGAGGTTGGTGAGGATAGGGGGATTGCTTTCCATAAGTATTTAGGAGATTTTCCGAAAAAATTGAAAGCAGCCTTATGTAATTATGGTGTCTCTAACTTTATCGATGATCTTGAAGAGGTAGATCTTGCTTCTTTGAATTCTGTATTAACTAGTAACTGCCCTATATACTGGTTGAGAAAATTTATAAAAATAGCTCCAGAATCCCCCACTAGAGATTTTGTTAATGCATCCCATCTAGAAATAGCCTCCTATTGGTTAGGAAAATCAGGAGGCTGTAGGAATGCAGGGACTATTTTTTCGAAAAACACTCATCTTATTGCTCAAAGGATCTCTAGAGAGGATTTTGAGGCATGTGGTTTGTATGCACGTAATGCAGATTGGGGAAACGAACAAGTAGAGGAAATAAAACATAAAATATCAGATGCGTGTTTACAGATAGGAAGGCAGGGAGATGAGGATTCAGGTATTGATGTTACACAGTTTTTCACGGGGATTCAACATTCCCTTTTAGAGCTATGTACACATGGCATTTCTTGGGATCAGCTTTCTTTAATTAAATCATTGGATGTTGAGAACTGGGATTTTCTATGTGCTCTTGACGGTAGTAAACAAGGCGTGCGTAGATTTGCTGTCCCTTGCCTTGGAGAGGTTTCTGATGAGCAGAATCATTTGTACGAACCTTTAATTTCTCTTCTAACGTGGAGAGATTTCGATAATTTAGGTCTGAAAAAAGAATCCATTTTCACGGGAGAAGTAAGAAACCCTGAGAGTAGACTTCTTAAATACTTTAACAGACAATCACGCTATCATAAATCTATAGACTTCCTAAATCAAGAGCAGGTTTTAGATAGTCTTCCTAGATACTCTTTAAATTTATCTACAGGGGAAAAAAGAGAATAAGGTTAAAAAACAAGTTCCCCGTTTTGTAAAACTCCCTCACGATGGCATTGACGTGCGAGTTGCTTATTATGTGTTACGATAAGCACTCCACGTGAATGATGTGATTGAGATAGAAGAAGATCGTGAATGCATTCTGAAGTTTGATCATCTAAATTTCCAGAGGGTTCATCTGCCAATAAAATTGATGGATCATTTATTAAGGCTCTAGCGATAGCGACACGTTGTTTTTCTCCCCCGGATAGATTGCAACAGCGTGAATGTATTCGATGGGATAGACCTACGGATTCTATTAACGCCAAGGCTTTTTCATATGCTGAAGAGCCCTTGGCAATGTTTTGTCGAGCAATGCTTGCAGGCATTAAGATATTTTTAACTACAGTGTCGTCTTCTAAGAGATAGAAATTTTGAAAGACAAAACCAATATGCTGGTTTCTTAACTTAGAGAGGTTGTACGCTTCCTTCCTCTTGCCTAGAAAAGAAAGCTCCCCCGACGAAGGAGTGTCTAATGTTCCTAATAAATGCAGGAGTGTACTTTTCCCATTTCCTGAAGCTCCTGTAATAGCAACAACCTCTCCGGGATATAGATTAATGCTTACATTATTTAGTATCTCGATAGTTTGATCGCTTTGTTGGATAACCTTGGAAAGATTTTTCGCTTCAATAAGAGGTGCCATAGTTATTCCGCTTTTAAGATATCCGATACGTGCATTTTAGCAACTTTTCTCGCTGGTAAAGCTCCAGAAATAGCTGCTAAGATTAAAGTGCC